>JACZVN010000093.1 GCA_022572625.1 Patescibacteria group bacterium
CCAGGTTCAACTATTGTTTATAATTTAAATTGGTCGAAGAGTGACCCGGAAATAATCAAAGAAAATAATGGTCGGCCAGTAAAAACCAGGACCGGTCATGCTTTTATGAAAGAAGCGGCTCGGAAAAATAAAGCTATTTTCGGCGGGGAAATATCCGGTCATTTATATTTTCAGGATGTTTATTATGCTGAATCCGGCGGCTTAACCCTTTTATTAATGATCAAAATTTTATCGGCATCAAATCAGCCTTTATCTGAACTGATTAAAGAATTTCAACGTTATACTCGGATCGGCGAAGTTAATTTTAAAATTAAAGATCGGCAGGGTTCAATTAAAAAATTAGCTGAATTTTACGCTGATGGAAAACAAGATCACTTAGACGGTTTAACCGTTGAATATAATAATTGGTGGTTTAATGCCCGTCCATCCAACACCGAACCTTTATTAAGGATTGTGGTTGAAGCTAATGACGAAAAATTGGCCCAAGAAAAATTTAAACAAATAAAAAAGATTATTTTAAAATAAATTAATATGATTGGTGTTTTTGATTCAGGCATTGGCGGATTAACCGTCGTTAAAAAGATATTTGAAAATTTAAACAAATATCAGGTTTTATATTTTGGTGATACGGCCCGCGCGCCCTATGGAAACAAAGGAGAAACAACCATTAAAAAGTATGCGGTTGAAGACGCTAAATTTTTAATTGATCAAGGAGCAAAAATAATTGTGGTCGCTTGTAATACGGTCTCAGCCGTGGCCATTGATACTTTGAAAAAAACATTTGATCTTCCTATTTTTGAAGTGGTTATTCCGGGAGTACAAGAAGCAGTTAGGTCAACAAAAAATAAAAGGACCGGAGTCATTGGCACTAGATTAACGATTGATTCAGGAATTTATAATCAGTTAATTAAAAAACTTGATCCAAAAATAAAAGTGTTCAGCCAAGCTGCTCCTTTACTGGTGCCTTTAATTGAAGAGAATTGGCTAAAAAAAACAGAAACCAGGAGAATTGTTAAGCGCTATTTACATCCTTTGCGTTCCAGTCAAATTGATACCCTGATTTTAGCTTGTACTCATTATCCTTTTTTACGCCGGATCATTCAGACTAAGATTGGTAGACGAGTAAAAATTATTGACCCGGGTGAGGAAGTGGTTAAACAAATCCAAGAATTTTTAAAGAAAAATCCGGCAATAGAAAAAACCCTGATTAAGGGTTCAAAACATAAGTTTTTTGTTTCCGACCTGACACCTAAATTTCAGACTTTAGCCAGCCAGTGGTTGGGGCAAAAAATCAAGTTGGAAAAAGTTGATATTAATTTGGGTTCTTGACAAAAGATCTAAAATTTATTATTCTTTAATAAAAGAATAATAAAGGAGGAAAAAATGAACAAACAGTTCTTTTTTAAAGTAAGTACACTTTTGGTTCTCAGTGGAATAATTCTTATACTTATTGTGGTTATCGGGGCGCCATTATCTTCTCAAACTGAATTTTCAAGTGTTTTAATGTTTACTTTGTTGCTTTTAGGATTTTCAATGTTCGGCGGGGGTGTAATGGGAATAATCTGCGTTCTTTTAAGCTCTATTTCACGTTTATTATTACTATTATTACCTGATAAACCATTCAGGGAATTAACAAAATTTATTTACAATAAAAAATAAAAATGAGGTTAAAAGCCTCATTTTTTATTTAAAGTTAATAAATTATTTTTTTTATTAATACTTTAGTCCCATTTTTTCTTTGACTTCCGAGATTGTTTTTTGGGCAATCTTTTTAGCTTCTTGTGCCCCTTGCTGGAGAAGCTTTTTTATTTTTTCTGGATTGGCGGCCAATGCTTTTCTTTTTTCCTGAATTGGTTTTAATTCTTTAACAATATTTTCCCATAGAATTTTTTTGCAATCCAGACAGCCAAATTTAGCATTACGACAAGCATCGGCTACCTGATCTATTTGTTTTTTAGGGGAAAATAATTGATGAAGATGATAAAGATTACATATCTCCGGAGTCCCTGGATCTTTAATCGTAACGCGGGCCGGATCAGTAACGGCCGGCGCTAATTTTTTCCAAATAGTTTCCGGAGAATCGCTTAAAGCGATATAGCTTTTTTCTCCATAAGATTTGCTCATTTTCTTACGGGGATCATTTAAACTCATGATTCGAGCCGCCTTGGTTAAAATAGGTTTTGGTTCAGGAAAGACATTCCCAAACTTTTTATTAAATTTTCTAGCAATTTCTCTGGCTAATTCTAAGTGCTGGAGTTGATCTTGACCAACCGGTACGACTTGCGCCTTATAAAGTAAAATGTCAGCGGCCATTAAAATGGGATAATTAAAAAGACCGGCATTTATATTTTCAGCGTGTTGTTTTGATTTATCTTTAAATTGGGTCATTCTTTTTAAATCTCCCAGTGAAGTGACAGTCGATAAGATCCAAGCTAATTCAGTATGCTCGGGTACGTCAGACTGAACAAAAATAATTGATTTTTTAGGATCAATGCCACAGGCTAAATAATCAAGGGTTAAATCTAAAATCATTTTAGGCAGCTTTTTGGGGTCATATGGTACGGTAATAGCATGATAATCAACAATACAAAATAGGCTGTCATATTTATTCTGCAGCTTAACCCAGTTTTTAATTGCTCCTAAATAATTGCCTAAATGGAGCAAGCCGGTTGGTTGGATACCGCTTAAAAGTCTCATAGTAATATTGTAGCATTAATATTTTAAAAAGAAAAGATAAAAGGGCCAACTTTTTGTTGACCCTTTTATTTATAAGTATTTCTTTATTTCTAAGGGGGTAACTTCTAATCTTAATTCATCCCATTCTTGTAATTTAGCTTGAATGAATCTCGGCCCAAGATGTAATCCTAAGGCTTTCATTAGAATTTTATTATCTTGTAATGCTTCAATCGCTCCCTTTAAAGAAGAGGGGAGAGTTTTAATATTTCGTTTTTGATATTCTTCGTCAGTTAAAAGGTAGATATTTTCTTCAACCGGTTCAGGAGCTTCAAGTTTTTTGTTTAAGCCGTCTAGTCCGGCAGCCAACATCACGGCAAAAGCTAGATAAGGATTGGCCGAAGGATCAGGACATCTTAGTTCAATTCGGGTTGATTGTTCTCGGCCTGGAGCATATCG
>JACZVN010000094.1:0-1387 GCA_022572625.1 Patescibacteria group bacterium
CTAGATTTGCTCCAGGGTAAGAAAAAATCACAAAACTTAAAGAAACTAAAAAAAAAAAAAATATAATTAAATAAACCGGATAACCGAGCTGAAAAAAATAGATCGGAACAAAAATGGCGATTAAATCCTCGGCAAAGGCCATAATCGCCACGGTGATATAAAAATGGTTTAATTCCTTATTGCGGAAAAATCCGTGCAAATGAAAATAATTTAATAAAGACATAAGGTTTGATTATAGCATTTTTCTCAATTGAGTAAATAAAAAAGTTCTGATCTTAAAATCAGAACTTTTTAAAATATTAACTCTGATTGGTTTAGTCAAAATTTAGGCGTTCCTTTAACTAACATTATCCAAGCTATTGGCAATTTATTTATTTGGATATTGGAATTAATTGTCCGTCTAATTAAACTAGGCCTTTCTTAACATAAATTAAAAAACCCGTTTTAATTAACGGGTTTTTTATATTATACGGATTTTCAATTTGTAACAATAATTCTTAGTGTACGCCCACGGTACCAATCTCTATAGGGGTCATATACACCTATTTTCCCAACTTTAATTTCCACGGCATAAATGATTGGTTGCCATAGTTGCACCGAATCAAGATCTAAAAATACATTTATACGACTTGTTACCTTGATGCTGTCATGTTCTATACCGACCATCCAAAGTTCTCCTCCAAAAGCAGTAGTTTGATAATAATCAGCAAGTACAACATCGTGATGAAATATTGTCACAGAGATTCCCTTCGGTCCATTCTCGCCCTGATCGCCCTGCTCACCCTGCTCACCCTGCTCGCCCTGTATACCTATTAGACCTTGTGGGCCTGTTGGACCTTCACATGACACTGTTATCATCGCAAATAACATTAAAATCGTTAATACTTTCATTTCTTTCTTATCCTCCTATTTATTTGTTAAGAACTATACTCTCAAGCCTTATACTTGATTCCTGCAATATTAGCACAAAACTGGCAATTTGTCAATACCTTTTTTGTCAACCAGTCCAACTAGACTTAAATAAAAAAAGTTCTGATTTTAAAAACCAGAACTTTTTAAAATATTAAATTTGATTAGACTTAGTCATTGCCCGAATTGTCATCGCTGAATAAAATACGGCTATGATGGTTAACGTCATAGATGCTCCCAGCCAGCCGGATTCTAAACAGGCCTTGGATCCCAGCATGGTCGCTAACATTATTAAAGCCAAATGATTAACATTTCTAAATAAAGCGACTTCACTTTTCGCTCCCTTAACCAAGGCTGCAGCCAATAGAACAATGGCTAAAGCAAAAAATAAATTAATTACCAACATCTTTAATCCTCCTTTTCTGTTAACCAGTTAGAGCCAGACTTAGTTATGGCTCTAACCAGCACTACCATATAA
>JACZVN010000094.1:1397-3068 GCA_022572625.1 Patescibacteria group bacterium
CCGCTACCGCTAATATCTGAGCGCTGCCTAGCCATCCGGCCAATAAAGAAGCTTGTGCACCGAGTATTAACCCAAGTAACATTAAAATCAAATAAGGAATATTCTCAGATAAAACAACCTTGCTCCTTATTCCATTAATAAAAGCTACGACTAATAAGACAATAGCTAAAACCAAAAGGTAATTAACTAAAAACATTTTTCATCCTCCTTTGGTTAAGAACTTTTAATCTTTACCTTTATTAAACCTTAAAAAATATTTTCTGTCAATCAGACTTGAATTAAAAAATTTAAGGCCGAATTATTAAACGGCCTTAAATTTATTTTAAATATAAATTGGAATTTTGTTATCGGAAATATCTTTTAATATCCTGCTCATCAAAGAATCAAGATGGCGGTTATATCTATTTTTAACCTCTCCTTCGGGAGTTTGCTCAAAATAATATTTCAGCGGCAATTCCAAAGCCCTACTTATACAATACTGAAAATTTACATCTATCCCCTTCTGATCTTGAGATCTAAGGTCTCTAACCCAGACTGATCCGCCAAAATAACTAACCAGAGACAGGATCGTAGCTTTTTCTAGATAAATGTCTTCCTTTTCTATCACTAATCCATAGCCAGCGCTTTTTTCCGCTTCCTCATTAATAACCTTTAAAAAATGATCAACTTCTCCGGCTTGTAAATTCTGAAATTGCTGCAAAAAATAGTCTCTTTCTGAAAACTGTTTTTTCTTGGCTGATCTGCCTAAAATTCTAAGCAATCCTCTAGCCATCTGCCTGATAAATTTCACTGTCCCCTCCCTTTGTCTTTTTAAATAACTAACTTATAAATAAAAATAGCAAATTTTCTGCCTCTTGTCAATAACAAATTAATAAAAAAACGGCGTTTAATTATTATTCGCCGTTTTTAAATATGTTGGTACATGACCGCACATTTTTTGTATCTTTGGACCGTAAACATCCAATACTTTTGAATTGATTCAGGCAGATCGTTTCTCGGACAGGTTTTAAACCCCCGCCGTTTATAAAAATTATAGTGGTAATACATTGTCACCAAGGCCAAAATGGTGGTCCCGCGCTCTTCAGCTACTTGCATCCGATGTCTAATTAAAGCTGAACCAATACCCTGACGCCGAAATTCTTTTTTTACCACCAAATGACTGAAAATGGCGGCTTGATCCTGGTAAAAATTTAAACCGCCCGCAGCCACTATTTCGCCTTTGACTCTGATAAACCAAATATCTTTGATTGGCCCTTTAATCCTTGAACCTAAAGCTTCCATAATTAAGCGGTTAATTTCTTTTCGATGACGCTGATCAGCTTTTTGAATTTTAATTTGCAAATCTTTCCTCCTTTTTTATCTTTCCCTATCATATCAAATTTTTCAAAATTAGTCAAGTTTTTATTTTAATCTGTTTAATATGCTTAACTACGATCCAGGCTGATCTGGCCCCAAAACCGCTCTTATTTATCTTAAAAGGCTTGATGGTTTGAGGATTTCTTAAAAAAACTAACAAACAGTATCTTTTATTTTTAAACCGGTTAAAAAATGACTGAATTTTATTTTTCTCTATTCCATCTTCCTTTCCATACTGTCTAAGAATATTTTTAACTTTTAGTGGTTTAAGGTTATCAAATTGTATTACTTTAGTTACTTCTGCCCTAATAGTCA
>JACZVN010000095.1 GCA_022572625.1 Patescibacteria group bacterium
AATTTTGATTCTTAAAAGTCCGTCTTGATAGTCAGCCCGCGCCTGATCTTCTAAAACTTTGAATGGTAAACGGACTGAACGATAAAAACTTCCATAGCTTACTTCCTTACGATAATAATTTTTATCTTCAAGTTCTGAAGTCTTCTCACTCTCACCTTCAATGGTTAAAACATTATCTTCAATGAAAATATTGATCTTTTTAGGATCAATCCCGGGCACCGCTGTTTCGGCAATAATTTCGCCTTTCTTTTCATAAATATTAATGGCGGGAATAAATGACATTAAATCCATCATTTTTTAAATTAACTTATTTAATTATTACCTTGGCCGGCCGAATAACTTGGTCACGCATTAGATAACCGGCTTGAACTTGTTTAATAATTTCCTGGCCCTCACCCTTTTTTTCAATTACTTCATGAAATTCGGGGTTGAACTTTTCACCGATGGTTTTAATTTTTTCCACACCCTGGGATTGAAGAAAACTTTCCAACTGATCTTTGATTTTTAAAACTCCTTTGACCCATTGATCATTTTTTAAATTGTTAGTTACATTCTTGGCCGATTGATCAAAACTATCGACAATAGATAAAAGATTAAGTATCAATTCTAAATTAGCAAATTTTACCCAGGCTATCTTTTGCCGATCGGTTTCTTTTTCTTGATTAATATAATCGGCTTTGGCACGCTGCCATCCACTCAGATATTCTTGGACGGTTTGTTCGGCTTGTTTTAATTTTTCTTTTAATTTTTTTATTTCTTGATCAGACATTGTAAAACTCTATTGATTAATTAACTGTTGAACATAATTAATAAGGGCTAAATTTTTATCATAATCCATACGAATCGGTCCGAGTAAACCAATTAAAATGCATTGCCGCTCGCTGGGCATTTGACAGCGAATAAAAATAGCGCTGTAGGAAGAACTAAAAGGATTTTTTTCGCCAATCATAATTTCCGGTTCTTCGCCAATGGAGTCAAAAATCTCAAACATAATCCTATCCAACTGATCAACAATTTGCGAAACATCATAAATTAAATCCTGCTCGCCAAACTCCGGCTGGGCCAATAAATAGGACAGGCCGGTGTAATAAAAACTATGGTCATTAAACGCTAAAATACTTAATTCGCCGGATAAAGCGGCCATTTGCTGAGCCATCATTTTCATTAAAAATTCCCGGCTTTGGCGATTTTGACTTAACTGCTTGGAAGATAAATGTTTTTTTCTGATTTGCTTTAGCAGATTTTTTTCAGCGGACGAAGGATTTTTTTTCTTCAATAGGTTTTGAATATAATATTCAAAACCTTTCAGGGTGGGTAGACGACCGGCCGAAGTATGGGGCTGGCAAAGATACATTTGAGTGGTCAGCTCCACCATTTCATTCCTAATCGTCGCCGGACTGACCTTAAGATGAGAATTTTCAGCTAAATATTCTGAACTAACCGGCTGGGCAGTTCGAACGTATTCTTTAATAATTAATTGCAATAATTTTTCTTGACGTCTAGTCATATCATACATAGTATAAACAAATAATTAGCACTCGTCAACCCCGAGTGCTAATTAAACTGTGGATAAATAATAGCTCTTAATTTTTAAACAATCAATTGACAATTTTTGATTTTTTGATATATTAAGAACAAATAGAGTTCTTTTTTAAAGGAGGAAATAATGTCTAAAAATGAAACTGAACATTCTGGACGAATAATTATGGTCGTTGGCATGCAATATGGCTCAGAAGGAAAAGGCGCGATTACCAGCTACCTTACGCCTGGAATCAGTCTTGGTGTCAGAACTGGCGCCGCCAATGCCGGGCATACGATCTATCACCGCAACCAACCGTTTGTGATGCGGCAGATTCCGTGCGCTTGGACCAATCCCCTGGCTCAGCTAGTCTTAGGTAGAGGGGCCATAATCAGTTTAGATATCTTACTCGAGGAAATCAAGACGATCAGCAAATTTTCAAATATCAAAAACCGTCTTTTTATTGACCACTCTGCCCACGTTATTACGAAAGCGCAAATTCAAGCTGAACAAAAAACAGACTTAGCTTTAAGAATTGGCAGTACTTCAGCCAACAGTAAAGAAGGAATTGGCACCGCCACAGCTGACAAGGTACTGAGAAAAGAATCCTGTCTACAGGCAAAAGATGTTCCTGAACTGGAAAACTATTTAGCCGACACAGTTGATCTAATTAACAGCTCTCTTGATCAAGGAAAATTCGCCCTTCTCGAAGGCACCCAAGGTTTCAAACTTGATCTTGACTTTGGCTATTTCCCGTTTGTGACCAGCCGTAATACCACGGCCACGGCCCTGGCGACTCAGGCTGGAGTAAGCACTCATTTATTTGATGTTGAGGTGATTGGCGTGACCAGGACTTATCCGATTCGAGTGGCCGGAAACAGCGGACCCTTTGATGATGATTCTCAGGAAATTACTTGGGCCGAAGTCACCAAGCAAGCTAAAAGTAAGACACCAATTAGCGAGCAAACTAGTGTCACTAAAAAAATTAGACGGGTGGCAACTTTCAGTCCGACCGGATTTATTCAGGCCTGTCAGATCAACCGACCAACTGAAATCGCCCTAACCTTTGCTGATTATCTTGACTGGTCAGCGCATGAAAAAGATAAAATCACTCCGCCAATTGAAAAATTTATAGATCAGCTCGAGGAGTTAAGTAATGGCATTCCTGTCAACCTGGTTAAGACTGGTCCACAAACAACCATTGATTTTAACTGGTACCGCCGAAGTATGCTTAGAAAAATATAATTATAAAAAAACGTAAAGGATATCCTTTACGTTTTTTCTTGCTTGATAAATAATAACTCTTAATTATCAGTAAGAATAAAAAATAAAACGGCCCTGATAAATCAGAGCCGGGGTTTTAAAATGGAATTAAGATTCGGACTGTTCCTTGGTTAGAATCTTCCTAATTTTTTTTAACTCATCGACGATTCCGGAAAGTTTCCACACAAGTACAAAAACTATAGACATAAGTCCAAAATACAGTAGTGCTGTATCCATTGTATCCATTTTTTTTCTCCTTTATTTTATTTAGCTCCCTTGGCTAGG
>JACZVN010000004.1 GCA_022572625.1 Patescibacteria group bacterium
AAATTAATAGAGGAAAAAGAAAAGGTAAAATAATGTTAATAAAAGTATTTCTCCCTTTTAAACTCTTTATTGAGATAGAAATTTTAGATATTTTTTCCGGTGGGATATTATAATTATTCAATAAAGTAATCAGAGATTCACCAGGCTCTTTAAAGGTAAATTTTTGAGATTGATCAATTAAAGATATTTAATTTTTCTTCTTCAACAATAATTTTTTCTACTTTTTCTTCTTGAATTTTTTTGATTAATTCGTTTAGAGTAAGTTCATCAGTTTTTTTATTTTCACTGTTTAATAAACTAAAAACTCCGGAAATAATTAAAAAAATAATAAGAAAAATAAGAAAGTTTTTTACTAATGATTTCATGCTATTTTTTAGGTTTAGTTTTTTCTTTTTTAGTCTCAGCTAAAGTTAATCCCAAGCGATGATTTTCTGGTTCAATGGAAACTATTTTGAATTTTAAAATATCGCCAACCTTAGCTAAGCTGGCAATATCTTTTATTGGCTGATTTGACAATTCAGAGATATGAGCTAAGCCATGAATCTGATCATCTAACCTAACGAAAAGACCAAAAGGATTAATTTTTAATATTTTGCCTTTTATTATCTGTTCGACTTTATATTTTTCTTTTACTTTTTTCCAAGGATCTTGAATTAATCTTCGGGCTGAAAGAGAAATTTTTCCGTCATCAGTAATGCCAATAATTTCTGCTTTTATCTTATCACCTATTTTAACCACACTTTGAGGGTGATCTAATCTTTGCCAAGCTAATTCAGAAATATGGATTAGCCCCTCTGTTTTATCAAAAGTAATAAAAGCCCCAAAATCAACTAGACCACTGATTTTTCCTTCAATAACATTGCCGACTTTATATTTTTTTAGAATTGTTTTTTCTTTTTCTTTTGAAGTAATTTCTTTTTCTGAAAAAATTAATTTTCCATCTTTTTCTTCAACCGTGATGATTTTAACTTCCAGTTCTTGACCAATAAAGCTTTTTAATTTTTCTAAAATTTTATTTTTATCACCTCCTTCTACGCGTGGATAATGTTCCGAATTTAATTGAGAAACGGGCATAAATCCTTGAACTTTTCCATGATGAGCGATTAAACCACCTTTGTTGGCATTAGTTATTTTAACCGTAATTATTTTTTCTTTTTTAAATAGATCTTCTAATCTGTTCCAAGCTTTTTTATGACTAGCATAACGAAAAGATAATTCGATTAATCCTCTTTCGTTTTCTAAATCAATAACGGTCGCTGATATTTTATCGCCCTTTTGTAAATTAGAAAATTCTCCAGATTCATCAAAAAGTTCTGGTCCCCTTACTACTCCCGTGGTTAAGCCATTGATGTCTAAATAGATTTCATTGCGACCAATGTTAATAACAGTCCCTTCTATTAAATCATTTAGCCGGGGTAGAGATTGAACAAGTTTAAGATAATCTTTTTTAGTAACTAAATCTTTCATATTTGCCATATTAAATTATTATAAGTATTTTAAAAAGATTGACAAGGGCTTTTAATTTTATAATACTAATCACGTTTATATTATTCAAAATAAGGTTGACTAAAATTTATGAGGATTAGTAATAAAATTGTTGCCCTAGGCTTGGCTAGTTTGATGTTATTAGTTTTTTTTCTAATGACCGCTTTTTATTTTTCTTCTGATAATTTAATTAAATATATTCCTCAGGATACTTTTTTCTATTTACACCTGGATCAAGCTGGATTAAAGAATAACTGGTTAAAACAAGTTTTAAAAGAAATATCTCCTTTAGATTCAAATTTAAATTTTATAGGTAAAAATTTATCAGCTGAAAATATTTTTTTATTCGATGAAGTTGGACTAGTAAATTTGCTTACTAATACGCCAGTTACCGGAATAAAAGGAGATTTTATACTTTTATTAAGGTTTAAAAATAAAGATCAATTAGCTGATTTTTTAGCGGCGAAAAGATTTACGGGAGTAAGCAAAAAATTAGATAAATACACTTTAGCGCTTGGGTTAGAACCTGCTATTTTAGATTTTACCCCTAATAATTTATTTGGCCAGCCGAGTTTTTTAGGAAATATTAATAATTTGTTTAAGCAAGCTGTTGGTCGAGGGCATATTAATTTATCTTCATTGGACAGATTAATGAAAGACGGTCCAGATAATTTGTTAGAAAATGAGTTAATAAACTTTAATATTTATTTGAATCAGGAACTCAAGAAATTATCTTTTATTTTTGATCAACCCCCAACTTCCAAAAATCAAATATTTGATTTAATGGAAAATATTCAGTTAACTAAAACTACCTCAGCTAATTTTGTTTTTATTTTTCCGTCATCAGAGTCATTGGAAAGTTTAGAAAAAAATATTCAAGCTAAATTAGCCTGGCAAAAACCAACCGAAAAAGAAATTATTTTGCCTGATGGATCTACTTATCTTGAATCAATTGCTGATCCAAGTGTTTTTAATTTTAATAAAAAACAAATTCAAGGGAAAGAACTACATTATTGGCGAGAATCTTTTTCAGAAGTCGAAGATAGTCCAGAGTCTGATCAAAGAAATTTAGAAATTGTTATTTGGCAAGATAATAAATATACTTTTATTTCTAATAATATTTCTTTATTTAACAAGATAACGGCTGAAACTAATCCTTGTTTTGCTTCATTCCAGGAACAGGATTTTCAAAAGGCCGTCTATTTTCAGATTAACGAATTTAAAATCAAAGATTTAATATTGGCAGAAATTTCAAATAAGATAAACGGGTGTCTGAATATAAATTTTTTAATTTAAACTAATTGTGGATAACTGCCCTTGTTATTTATTATTTTAATTATATACTACAAGTGAAAATTTAAATTTTTATGATTGATAAATTTTTAGAGACAATTAAAAAAGTCTTACAAGAACGTCTAAAAGAAATAAAAAAGCAACTTGAAGAGATAGCAAGTAAGAGCCAACGTAATCAAAAGGGTTATGATGCTAAATTTCCCAATTATGGTCGATCAGATGACGAAAATGCTGAAGAAGTAGCCGCTTTTGAGGACAGTCTTTCTTTAGAAAAGAATTTAGAGAGTTCTTTAGAAGAAGTGGAATTGGCATTGTCTAATATTAGTAAGGGTAAATATGGGGTCTGTGAAACTTGTGGCCAAAAAATTAAGAAAAAGAGATTAGAGATATTACCGACGGCTAGAGATTGTATGTCGTGCAAAAATTAAGGTAATGGAGCAGCCAAAGTTTTATTATAGAAAGATAGTTTTAGCGAATACGCTAATTTTATTTTTTTTTATTTTAGATAGGATTTTTAAAAAATTTTCTTTGACTGGAACAACCAAAAATATTTTTTTATTTGAATTTTCTTTATGGGAGAATTCGGGTATTGCTTTTTCTATTCCGATTCAAGGAATATTTTTTTATTTTTTATTGGGAGTTATTTTTTATCTGGTTGTTTTTTATTTGATTAAAAGTTACCGCCAAAGAAAGATAATAAAGATTTTTAGTTTAACTTTGATTTTAGTCGGAGGTTTAAGTAATTTACTGGACCGTTTAAACTATGGGGTGGTTATAGACTACATCAACTTTTTGTCTTTAACTGCTTTTAATTTAGCTGATTTGATGATTTTAGTCGGAGTGGCCATTTTAATTAGAAAATTAATTTTAACTAATCAAAAAATTAAAATTAGAATATAAAATAAAAAAATCTTGGCCAGATAACCAGGATTTTTTATTTTAGATATTATTTTATTCTTCCATTTTTTCCTTGATTTCAGCTAATTGATCTTTCCAGTCTAATTTCCCCCCCTCATCTTTTCTTTCTTTCCTCATTCTTCCGGCATCTCCCTTTATCCGGGCTATTGCTTTCATTAGGTTTTTATCTACTGTTTTTATGGGTCCAGGTGTTTGAGCTTGTTTTTTTTCTATATCTTTAAAGCTGAAATTTACAGCGGCAGTCCTAAAATTTGGCAAGTCATTAAACAAATTTCCTTTTAGACCGTGTCGGTCAGCTATCGAGTGAGTTTTTAAAGTATAAACAACATCAGCGGGAATTGTTTCAACTACCCTAAGCAGGCCGTCTTTATTTTCTCTTTTTGTTAAATCATTAACTCTCTTTACTTCAGTTATTTCTTCAATCATTCCGTTTTTTTCAAGCTCTAATAACAGTTGGTTAAAATTTTGGCCTGAAAAATTATGTTCTTTAATTGATCTAATAGTTTGGTCATAAAGATCAATCAATTCTTGCTGGCGATTAGTTTTTTCAGCTTTATTGTCAGGAGTTGTTTTTTCTAAAATTTCTGCTGAAGACATAATATTTAATTTATTGATTATTTATTTACATTTAGTATAACATATTTTTATTTATTCGTCAAGATTAAAGAAAACCCCTATTCTATTTTGAATAGGGGTTTTTTAAGAAAATATTTTTAAAAATCAACACTTAAAAACCAGCCTTTTCTCCATTCACTCCAGGCTTTATTTCCTTCTTTGAAACGATATCTTTCATGTTGAAGAGAAACGCCGCTGAAGATCATTAATTTCATGGCAAAGCCGGCTCGTCGATCCCATGGTTCTTTATTCCTGGGATACCAGACACTACCAGCATAATAGAAAAATGATCCATTTAAGCGAAAACCAATAATATTATAAATCGAATTTATTGATTCAGTCGCCGGTTGAAAAGCGAGCCAGTTTAAAATCGGAAATCGAAGTTCAGTCTGAACTTGAGTTAAATCAGTACCTAATTTGTAACCATAGTATGGTACCGAACGTTTATGAATATCACTGCTCCAGACAACAAATCGATCTCGGCCAAATGATCTAACCGCATAAAATCGATTAGCAATTAAAGCCCGGGTGCCAAATAGCTGCAGATAATACCTTCCATCAAGCGAGACAACGCCTTCCTGTACATGTTTATTCATCGCTAGCCAATTGAATCGAGTGGCTAACCAAGTACCATGCCTAACTTCGCCATAAGTGCCAAAGACGGCGTCATGCATGAAATAAACTTCACTACCAAGTAATGGCCCACTTTGATGCTTATAAGTTAAGAAGGTATATGAATGTCCCCATCCCTGATTGATCATTCCGTATTTTCCAAGATTTTTTTGATTTTTATCTTGATAATTGATGCCCGGATCTAAATTAGCGAAATAAACAGTCTGGTAAAAAGGATATGATCTTTTAAGATAACCAGAAGTTAAACTAAAACCAAAACCATTTTCGAAATTAGCTGGCCAATAATAATTAGCCTTAAATTGGATGGTGTGATCGATTAGGTAGTTGTATCCGACATAATTTTTTTCCGCTGTCGAACGCCAATTATAAAACCGATACATGGATAGAGTATATTGCTTCTGCAACCTACTGCGTACGTCAATTTTATGCAGGACAGCCTGATAATAGAGTTGTCCGTAGGCATAAGCTAAGGCACCAGTACCACCAAATATTTCTTCACCAGTGGCTGAAGCCCAACCTAATGTATTTCTCCCAAGCATCATTGGATAACGATATTTTTTTCCTTTCTTTGGGCTTGGATTTATCAGCGTATCTGGTTGATCCAGTGTCCAAGTAATTTGATCTATTTTTTGCGGTTCATTTTTAAACTGAGGATAGTTTTCTAAATCATCAAGGTTGAATTTGACTAATCTACCTCTCCTATCTAATAAAAGTAAGGTTTGGTCACCTAGCCAGCCAACAACTTGACTAACACCATCAAAACTATTAAAGACATGATAAATTTTATTGGGATTCTGCCAAATAAAAACCTGAGGCGAATGATCAATTGAGACTAACCTGAAAGCAATAGCATGACTATTAGGTGAGACAACTAACTGATCAATAAAAGTACCGGGGGTTTCTGGCTGATAAAGATAAGTAATGGTTTTGGTCTCTAAGTCTAAATAATAAAGACCAATTTTTTTCTGATCTAACCGGTCAGAAGTAAAAGCAATTACTTGTTTTTCTCCAAGTTTGAAAAAGCGGGGATAAGCATCACGATAAATATCTTGCATTAATCGTTCAACCTTATTCTGCTTTAAGTCCCAGAGATAAAGATCGGAAAAACCACTTGAATCAACAATGCCTTCAAAAACAATTTTAGTCCCATCTTCATTAAATGAAGGTGATTGAATAGATAAAATGTTTTTTTGGCGTAAAGTGTCTAATGGTTCAACCGTGGTAACTTCAGGGTTTTTGTTCCGTATAAACCACCACATAGAATCGTTTTTCTTTTTACCCAATTGATAGATTTGTAATTCATCTTGCCCTTCTTGATTAACAATTAGGGCCACTAGGTTATTTTTTATGGCCGGTGGGTCGCCAAAGCGGTAGTATAAAGATTTATCTTTAAACATGTGATGGATTTTCCAAACATCGTTTGTAAATAGATCTCTCACTTCGGTTTTGGCATACCATTTTGAATCACCCAAATAATAAGAGATTCGAAATTGGTCATAACCAACGTGTCCGTAAAAATAAATATCGTCTTCATCAGCGTCTTTGTTGACTAAAACCATTTTTTCAGTCACTGACTTCATCGAATCAGTGAAAAATGGTTCAAAGTACCAAAGCAATTCTTTTTCCCATTCGATTTGCATATCGACAAGTTTTTGATTAAATACGGTTTCCCATATTTTTCCAAATCCTTGCTGACGGGTTCGTTGAGCTAGCAGTTCAATGATTTTTTCAATACCATATTTTTCAACCACCCAATTTACAAATGAATGGCCAAAAGAATAAACATCCATGCCAGCCATGCGGGCTAAACTGGGAACTGATTGAAACAGATCAGTAATTTGATTACGCATCATTGTTTCCCTCATCACCACTAAATAACTAGGATTAAAATCCTGGTTATAGCGCCGATTAAGTACTTCCGCAAAACCTTCGACAAACCAGAGTGGAAAATTAGCTCTTTGGCGGTCTTTTAAGAATTTTTTCAATTCTTGTTTTTTAACTGATTGACGCATAAAACTAAACATCCAGGCGTGAGCCAATTCATGATACATTACATTTTTAAACATGATATAAGAACCAGGAAAAGGTATACCAACTCGCCAACCCGTGGTTTCATTAAAACCAAGGACGCCGGGTGATATCATTTGCCAGATTAATCTTTGCTGAGTAAAATCTTGCATACTAGGATAAATAACAATGGTCCTAGCTTTATCATACCAGACTTCAGCTGTTTCAGCGCTATCGCTGAAAGTATTAATACTGCCACCTTCTTTTAAAGCGTCAGTAATTAACGAGTTAAATTTTTCCGGATACCACTTGAATTTGGTAAATACTTTTTGAGAATAATCAGCATAAATTTGATCAATAATTGCCTGAGTCGGACCTTGTAAATGTTCCATTTGTTTCGGATACCAGAGCTCATAAAATTCATCTTCTTTTTCGCCAACTTGCTTTTTAATATGCTGCCAGTCAAATTGTCGGTATAAAATTTGATTTCTTGATTCGGTTATCATAGGGCTGATCAGCGTAACTAAAGTCGCTAGACTTAGAAATATCAGCATTTTTTTCATTTAATCAACTCCTTTTTTGAATTTTTAAAGAACTTTTATCTTAAATCAAGTATAATTTTTTATTTGTTTTTTGTCAAGTTAATAAGTTTTTGAACAAAAAAAAGAGATTAATCTCTTTTTTTTGTTGATTGTTTAAAATTAAGAATTAAATTTAAAATGGATTATTTCCCCGTCTTGAATAAGATAATCTTTCCCTTCAATCCGTAATTGTCCTGTTTCGCGCGCATTTTGAATTGAGCCAGCCGTAATTAAATTCTGCCAGTTAATAACTTCGGCTCGAATAAATCCTTGGGCCAGGTCAGTATGAATTTTAGCGGCTGCTTCAGGCGCTTTAGTGCCAAAAGGAATAGTCCAGGCTTGGAGAATCTGGTTTTGAGTAGTAAAAAAAGTAATTAAATTTAGCTTTTTATAGACAGAAAGAATTAAAGTATCCAGGGCTGAATTATCTTGGCCGTATTCTTTTAAATATTCTTTAGTTTCTTCTGGCGATAAATCGGCTAAGTCGGCCTCTAGTTTAGCGCAAAGATGGATCTGATTGTTAATCGTTGATGATTGATCGTTAATTGATTTTTCATCAATATTGAAAACATGAATAATTGGTTTACTAGTTAATAAATTAAGATCAGCGATTAATGCTTTTTCTTCTTCGGCTAAATTTAATTCTCTTATTGGCTGGCCATCGCCCAAAGTTTTTTTTATTTTTTCTAAAATCCCGGCTAGCTTTAGGGCAATTTTATCTTGGCTTTTAGTTTCTTTTTTAACTTTGGTCAATCTTTTTTCCACGGAGGCTAAATCAGCAAAGATCAATTCAAGTTTAATCGTTTCAATATCACCGGGCGGATCAATTTTACCGCTGACGTGAGTAATATTAGTGTCAGTAAAAGATCTGACGATTTCAATTAAAGCGTCGACTTCTCGAATGCGGGATAAAAATTGATTGCCCAGCCCTTCTCCTTGATGAGCCCCTTTAACTAAACCGGCAATATCAACAAATTCAATATAAGTAGGCAGGACTTGTTTGGGGTTTAAAATTTGAGCTAGTTGCTCTAATCTTTGATCCGGCACTTTCACTGTGCCAACATTTGGATCAATAGTGCAAAAAGGATAATTAGAAATATCAACCTGTTTTTTAGTTAAGGCTTTAAAAAGGGTTGATTTGCCTACGTTAGGCAGGCCAATAATGCCGACGGAAAAACTCATACTTAGATTATAGTCTTTTTTATTTAAAATGACAAACTATCCCTTGCTTTAGGTTAGATCTTTGTTATGATAAAAAGGTAAAAATAATATAATATAATTTATGATTATAAAGGTCGATATTACAAACATAATAAATATTTCAGAATAATTTATGTATTATCGGATAATTATTATCACCTTGATGCTCAGTTTAATCTTTTCTTTTGCTCCTGTACTGGCTCAAGAAAATGAAGAGCCAGAAACAAGCCCGGCTCAATTATTGCGTCAGCAGGCTCAAGAAGAACGAGAAACTTTAAAAACTGAGCTTAGGGAAAAGCGAGTTCAGATTCAAGAAAAAATTAAGCAAGAAAGAGTTAATTTACGAAATGAAACACAAGTAAATTTAGAGAATTTTAAAGCTCTTTCCCCAGAAGACCGTCAGCAGGCTCAAGAAGCTTTGCAAACCCGCCGGCAAAATCTTAGACAAGAGGCGCAACTTTTAAGTCAAAATCTTAGACAAGAGGCGCAACAACTTCGCCAGGATTTTCGAGAAAAAGTGCAATCGCTAAGGAATCGCGTCCGCATTGCGGCCGCCCATGGTAAAGGTTTACGCATGCTTAATCGTTTTCGTTCAGCCGTCACTCGTTTTGATCATATTCTTTCAAGATTAGAAACGCGACTCAGTAAACTTCAAGCGCGGGGTATTGATACATCTTCTTTGAGTTCTTCTTTTGAAGAAGCAAGGAATATGAAAGTTGGAGCTGAGGCGACAATGGAAACGCTTAAAGCAAAATATGAATCGCTTCTTGAAGGTGAAAATTCTCAAGGGATTGGACAAGAGGCGCAGACCATAGCCAAGGAACTTAAAACCGAAGTTAAAGATTTACATAGTAAACTTCGTGAAATTATGAATGGCATCAAAGGGTTAGTTTCAACCGCGACTGAAGAAGATAGTGAAGAAGAAAGTGAAGAAGAAATAGAAGAATAATTATATGAATAAAAATATATTGATTATAATTATTATCCTCATTATCGTTATTGTTGGCGTGATTGCTTTTCTAAATCGTGAATCAGATGGTTCAGAGTCAGAAACTCAGCTTTTGGATCAAAAAGAATCATTGAACGTTGAACAGGATTTGACCCCAATAGAGTTGTCACCAGAAGAACAGCAAGCCGCTATAGAACAGGGGATTGAATTTTCTACTGAAGAAGATAACAAAGCAATAAATTTGCAAAATGTTCGCACCTCTGATGAATTAGGGGCCATTGAGGCTGATCTTAACGAAACTGATCTTTCGGGAATTGATCTAGAATTAGAGGCCATTGAGGCTGATCTTTCGGGATTATAGTTTTCAGATTAGTTAGGTGAGATAAAAATTTAAGACAATTTTCATATTGTCGGTATTTTAATATAGCATAAGATATATGGCAAAAGAAAAACGATCATTTAAACGATTATCTAAAGGAATTCGTAAACATATTCGTCAAGAGAAAGCCCGCCTTAGGCGGGAGGGTTTAGATCCGGTTGAAGAAAAAAGATTAATAGCCGAATTATACCGAA
The DNA here is from genome assembly GCA_022572625.1 of Patescibacteria group bacterium. GTDB lineage: Bacteria > Patescibacteriota > Patescibacteriia > UBA2591 > UBA6264 > JACZVN01. Next base: position 10,255 of record JACZVN010000004.1, read on the forward strand.
AGGTTACACCTAATAATTAATTGTCAATCATAAATTTATGTCAAAAAAAGGCAGTTGCTTAGGTTATTTAGTTTTTGTTGTTTTGGTCATTTTTTTGTATTTTTCTTTTAAGGAAAGTGATTTGGTTAATGAAGAAATAAATCAGAATATTTTTGTGATTGAAAAAGGAGAAGGTTTAAAAGAGGTTAGTGAAAGATTAGAACAAGAGGGATTAGTGGGAAGCAAAAAATTATTTCAACTTTATACTTTTTTTAGTAATGCCAGAAAAAATATTTTACCTGGCGAATATAATCTTGAATCAGGCACGAGTTTTAAAAATTTAGTTAATATTTTAACTAGCCAGTCCTTGGCTTCAGAAATCGAGGTTACTATTCTTGAGAGTTGGACCAATAGAGAAATCGGAGTTGCTTTAGAAAATAAAGGGTTAGTAACTCAAGCAGAATTTTCCGAGGCTTTAGCCGAGATTGGCCAACAAAAATCTGATTGGCTAAAAGAGTTTAATTTTTTATCCGAAGTTTTAGATGATAAAGTTTTATCAGTGATTGGAAAAGATCCTCATCAGATTTTACAAGGTTATCTTTTTCCTGATACTTATCGTTTTTATAAAGAAACTACCGCCCAGGCAATAATCAAAAAGATGCTAAATAATTTTGATCAAAAAATAGATAATGAAATGCGGCTCAAGTTTCAAGAATCGGGTCGGACTATTCATGAAATTGTGACTTTAGCTTCAATTGTAGAAAAAGAAGCTTCATTGGACCAGGACCGCCGTTTAATTGCTGATCTTTTTTGGGATAGATTATCGATTAATTGGGCCATGCAATCAGATGCGACTATTAATTATGTTTTAAGTACTTCAAATTTGCAGCCAACTTTTGAAGATACCCGCGCCCTCTCGCCTTATAATACTTACCTTCATCCCGGTTTACCACCCGGACCAATTAATAATCCTAGCTTGTCATCTATTCGAGCCACGATTTATCCGATTGAAAATGATTATTGCTGTTTTTTAACTAATCACGAAGGTAAAAATATTTTCAGTCGGACTATTGAAGAACATTATAGAAATAAAGAGATATATCTCAAATGATAAAAAAATTTGTTCTGGATTTTAAACGTCTATTTTATTGGATAGATAGTTTTTTATTAAAAGTGCCTATCATTGGCCCGCGTCTTTATCTTCGGCAATTAGTTAAATTTACGTTGGTCGGCGGTTTAATAACTATAATTGATTTCGCGGTTTATATTTTTTTAACCCGCGTTTTTTTATTTTGGCGCGATCATTATCTTTGGGCTAATTTTATTGGCATGTCAGTTGGCGCAGTTGCTAGTTTTATCGCTAATAAGAATTGGGTTTTTAAAAATCAGGGGAAAAAAGTCACCGCTCAGTATTTTAAATTTTGGCTGGCCGGCGGAGTTGGTGGTATGATTTTATATCAAATTTTATTAATGGCTTTTGTTGAAACCCTATTTTTATATGATCTTTTAGCCAAAGCTTTAGCGGCTTTAATTATCTTATTTTTTCGATTTGTTTTACAAAAATTTTGGATATTTAAATAAGAATATATATATCATTATTATATAAATAATCAAGGTATAATGTGCATTTTGAGAAATGGTCATAGAGATCTCAATGGTCATTGGTTAAACAATGAGATCGTTTATATGTTTGAAAATAGAACTTAGTTTTCTTTTTTATTCTCCTTTTATGAATTGCCAAATAT
>JACZVN010000096.1 GCA_022572625.1 Patescibacteria group bacterium
CAGTGGAGAATAGTGGAGATTTTTATATTGGTGCTGCAGCGTACGGCAGCTCTACTTTTTGGATAGAAAATCAGCAAACTGTCACCCGGGCTTTACATATCAAATCCAATGGTTATATTGGCCTTAATGACACCACTCCAAGTTATCGATTGGATATTAACGGTAATATAAGAGCAACTGGCGCAGTATATTTTGTAAATGCCTATAGTTATAACACTAGTTGTTGTAGTAGAAAAGATATTTACATGACTAGCAGTGGACGATTAGGTTATTATTCTTCATCAGAGAGATTTAAAGAAAATATTTCTGATATGGGAGATACAGATTGGCTTTATGACTTAAGACCAGTAAGATTTGAGTGGAAGGATAAAGAAGCGGGTTATGATGGTAGATTAGATTATGGAATGATAGCAGAAGAGGTGGCAAAAGTGAATCCTGTTTTGGCAGTTTACGGATTAGACGGACAAATAGATACCTATGATAGAGATGCGTTAGTTTCGGTGATTATTAATGAAATGCATAAATTAAGAAATGATTTAGTTGATTTAAAATTAGAAAATGATGAACTTAGGGAAAAGCTTGAAGGGATTGAAAAACAGATAGAACAATTTAAAAAACAAGGAATTTTAATGACAGAAGAAAATTCCAATACAGCAAATAATATTTCTAATATAGAAAGATTACCAATTGCTGACAAACCAACATCCAATTTTTTCCAGCGCATAGCAAATTTATTTCATTCAATTTTTGTAGCCTAAGTTAATTAATAATTTAAATATTATAAAATATCTTTTATATTATATTGAATTAAAAGAAAAGATATTGCTATTGCTAATAATTGTAATAATCTTTTTGGTGATTATTTTTCCTGAAATTCAATCAAGTCCTCCTCCTCCAAAAGTAATTTATACGGAGATTAGGGATAGAGATAACAATATTGTCAGCGGCGCTTTTTGCCGAGCAGATATTATCACAAAAGATAAGATAATAAAAGATAGGCTTTTATACGAGATATCTAATTTTACTGATTATCTTCCTTCTGAAGATTATTTTGGAATTGAGAATAAGGGATATTATAAACTTGAAACCGGCCTAACAGATCAAGATGAGATTTTTGAAATAAATGTAACCTGCATAACTATTGGCTCAACAGTGGACTTTATAAATATTATTTATAATAATACAAACCTTCCTTGTAATATAATGGAAGGTTATTTAATTTGTTAAAATGAGTATTTTACTTGTTATTTTAGGAATTTTCACGGTTTTTTTTATCCCGGGATATATTTTAACAACATTATTCCTAAAAAATATTAAATTTAAAATTCCCCTTAGTATTGGGTTGAGTATTTGTGTTTTAATTTTAGTCGGATTTATTTTAGGGCTTTTTGGGCTGTTGAAGGCAGGGTATTTATGGGGCACGATGCTGATTTTAATAATTGTTCCTTTAATTTATTTTAGGAACAATTTTATTGATGAAATAAAATCGATTAATTTCAGGATAATTTTTAATATAAAAAATATTCTTATTTTCTTATTACTGCTGATCGTTTTCTTTGGAGTTTATTTTGCCCGTTTTGGCCCTTCATCATTATACCTTGAACAAACAGAATCGCCTTCAAAATCGTTTTTTATTCCTTTTCATGCTGATGAATGGACCCACCTGGCTCAAATAAAATATTCTATAACGTCTGGAGAAAATTCTTTTGTCAATCCTTATATTAGCTATCTGCCAAAGCATAACAATTTTGAAGTTGGATTTCACACGTTTACGGCCGTTTTCTTTTTATTAACCGGATTAGACGCGGTGATGAATTATCACTGGCTGGCGGCCCTATTTGCCGCGATTTCCGCTTTCCTGGTATATTCATTTTTATTTTTATTTACGAAACAAAGAATGGCCGGTATTTTTGGAATGTTATTTTTCCTTTCCCTTCCCAGTAATACTAGTCTTCTGGGAAGTTGGTTTTATGTGCCGATGAGTATGAGCCTGTTCCTGATCTTTTTATTCTTAACTCTATTGTATCAAAAAAAAGATGCGATTAATTTTTATCTACTGGGGTTTATTTTAATCATTAGTTTATTGACTTATCCTTTTGTGACCATTTTATTGGGGATTATTGGTTTATTTTATCTGATTCAAAATAGAAATCTATTAAGATCGCGAATTAAACCAATTCATCTAATAACTATAACGGTATTAATTTTTCTGACTTTGATTACCATTATTTTATTGACTGATTTTAAGGCCATACTTTCTTTACTGGTTTTTGAAAAGGGGTGGCGGTCCATCGAAAGTATTTATTCTCCAATTTCTCTGGTGGGCATTTATTGGCTATTTTTCTCCTTAGTTGGCGTGGTAGTTCTATTTATTAAAAAATATGAAAAAAGCGTATTGTACGCGCTGGTGATTTTAAGCCTTAATATTATAGTTTTTTATATTTTTGAAAAAAGTTTATTGTTAATGTATAGAATAAATTTTTATTATTTCCTTGTTTTAATGGGAATTTTTGGAGCCGTGGGGGCCGCTTATATTTTTGATCAAGCGCGGAAAATTTTCAAACATAAACAATTTTTACGATTGAGTTTACAGGGATTAATTTTGCTGATACTAGTATCCGCCCTCTTTTCAAGGTATTATAGGATTGATAATGTTAGTCATAGACTTCATAGAATTATAAATATAGATACAGATACAGGTGAAAGAGCACGTGAAACTCTCGCCAAAAATCCAGTCCTGCGTAACCCCAGAGAAGGAATAACCAACTGAAGGAGGCGGGGATGAGTAAACATGAACTGTTAGAAAGAGTGGAAACATTCCTATCCCTGTCGAGATCTAAATTTTACAAAAAACCCCGTGATGAATGGGAGGAGTCGGAGCAACTCTTGCAAGAAATGCTGGACTTTTGTAAAAACCAACAAGAAGGGGAAGCTAATGACTAAATACACCTATTTCCTGCCATACCCACCTACTGCAAACAGTCTATATCCAGGCAAACAAACGCGGCATAAATCAAAACAATATAAAGCGTGGATAAAAGAAGCCC
>JACZVN010000097.1 GCA_022572625.1 Patescibacteria group bacterium
TATCCTAATCAGGAGTTAGCCGCGGTGGGAGTTGTTTTTAAATTAACCCAAGCTTTATTACTAGATTCACGCTGTTCAATCTCTAATAAGGAAGCTTTTGAAAAATGGCTTTTAGATTTAGTGGCAGTGGGAACGATTGTTGATTCCATGTCGTTATTAGGAGAGAACAGGACTTTAGTAAAATATGGTTTACTTGTTTTAAATAAAACCAGAAACCTTGGTTTAAGAAATTTAATTAGCCGAGCTAACTTGAACTTAGGTGATTTAGATGCCAGGAGCGTTAGTTATCAACTTGGTCCTCGACTGAATGTTTCTAGTCGAATCGGTCAAGCCAATGGTACTCTAAAATTACTTTTGGCTGATGATCAAAGGTCAGTTAATAAATTTGCCGAGGAATTAGACTTACTTAATAAAGAGCGGCAGCGATTAGTCAAGGAAATTTTTACAAAAATTATTTCAGATATTGGACCGGAACCAAAGGAAAAAATTTTAGTTGTTATAAGCCAAGATTTACCTAGTGGTTTACTGGGATTAATTTCCAATAGATTAGTTGACCGCTATGCGCGTCCGGCCCTAGTCATTAATCAAAAGCCAGAAAGGATTAAAGGATCAGGTCGTTCAATTAGCGGATTTAATTTATATCAAGTAATTTCAACATTAAAAAAATATTTTATTGATTTTGGTGGTCATGCTGAAGCGCTTGGATTTACGATAAAAGACTCAATTGATTTAGAGGATTTTAAAAAAGAAGTTTTTAAAATTGGAGAAAAAGCGCTTAAATCAGAGGTAATTAAGGTCAAAGTTACAATTGAGGCTGAAATTGATTTAGAAGACATAAATTGGTCATTCTATGATCAGTTAATTAAGTTCAAACCTTTTGGGAGAAATAACCCGGAACCTAATCTTTTAATTAGAAATGTTTCTCTAGATGATTGTCAAATGGTGGGAAAGAGTGGTCAACATTGTCGGATGGTCGTCAATGGAAAAACAAAAATGATTTATTTTGGGGCGGGGGATAAGATGAAAGAATTTCAGGTAGGGGATAAAATAGATGTTATTTTTAACTTAAGTATTAATCAATGGAATGGACAGCGAGAATTGCAGATGAAAGTTATTGATTTAAAAAAATCAAAATGAAATTAATTATTTACACTGATGGAGGAGCGAGGGGCAATCCAGGACCGAGTGGACTGGGAGTGGTTATTTATAATCAAGATAAACAGATTTTAGGAAAGTATAGTAAATTTTTAAATCGGGCTACTAATAATCAAGCTGAATATCAAGCTTTAATTTTAGGGTTAGAAAAAGCTAAAAGTTTAAAGGCGGCGGAAGTTGACTGTTATTTAGATAGTAAGTTGATTGTCGAGCAAATTAATGGCAAGTATAAAGTAAAAAACCCAGGTTTAGGGCCTTTATTTATCAGGGTTTGGAATTTATCACAAAGTTTTAAAAAAGTTAATTTTTATCATATTCCTCGAGAAAAAAATCAAGAGGCTGATAAATTAGTTAATGAAGTAATGGATCAGCATCAACATTGAGCCGGTTGAGGAATAAAAAATACTTAGGCAGGGGTTTATAAGCCGAATTTTGTACCCATTTAAATTTCAAAGAAATTTAGATGGGGCGATCATTTATCTGAGCCCTAGATCTTGCGACCGGGCTTTAACGACCTACCATAACCTTGATATAAATTTATCATGGTTTTTTTATTTGGTCTTTCATCCGGGTAAGGATTTAGCCGTTTCAGCCCTACATTACTGTATGATTCACCCGATATTTATCGGGGTGTTTAGCCTTGCGGCTAGACACGTCTCTGTTCGCACCTCTACATTTAATATATTTATTAAAGCGACGGGCGTTACCCGCTACCTTGCTCCTCCATTTTAAAGGGGAGGGGATGTTCGGACTTTCCTCTCCTGAAAATTTCAGGAGCGATCGCGTAACCTACCTAAGTTTCTATATTATAGCAGAAAACAAGCTAATGTCAACCTTGTTTAGTTAAATTTTTTTGTTATAATACAAATATGATTAGAAAGTTTGATTTAATTTTTTCTACCCTTCTAATTCCGCTTGATTATTTAATGCTGGTTTTGGCTGGTATTTTTGTTTACTATTTAAGATTTAGCGCCTTAATAGCTTTAAGACCAGTGATTTATGTAATTCCCCTTTCCAGGTATTTTATCGTTGTTTTAATTATTACTTTTTTATGGCTATTTATTTTTGCCCTAGCCGGTCTTTATAATCTGAAAGAGAAAAGACATTTTTCAAAGGAATTTTCTCAGATTTTTTTAGCATGTTCAGTTGGGGTGATGCTTATTATTTTGATTATATTTTTTAGAGGTGAATATTTTTCTTCCCGTTTTATTATTTTAGCTGGCTGGTTAATGAGTATTATTTTTGTTAGTTTGGGTAGAATTTTGATTCATTTATTAGAATTATTTTATTATAATCAGGGTAAAGGATTAGAGCCAATTTTAATTTTTGGTTCAGGAAAGATGGCTAAAGAGTTTACTAATTATATTCAGAATAATCCAGGGGTCGGGTATAAAGTTTTAGGTATCGCTAATTCAATTGACGAATTAATAAAAAATTGGTCAAATAAAGCTTATCAAATTAATTCAATAATTCAGACTGAGCCGAATCTCAACCGAGATGATGTTTTAAAATTAATTGAAGGCACAACAACAGATAGTTTAAACCAATTACAAGAAGATATTAATTTCTTTTTGGAGGATATATGAATCTTCTCTCGGTTGATAGATAACCATTGAAATTATTAGAATAATCCAGTTAAAAAGTCTGTTATTGCTTGTCTATAAAAAATTGTTCCGACGAGGCCAATGACTAAAACTAGGAGAACTGTTATCAAAAGAATTATTTTTCCTTTAGAAGTGTGTTTTACTAATTTCTGACCTTGCTTTGTTGTTAGAGGATGATATTGTTGATTAATAGGCCTTTTAGGAATTTGTGCAGTAGGACTTAGAATTTTTTGTGGTTGTGTTTGATCTTGCGTAGGTTGGGTTTG
>JACZVN010000098.1 GCA_022572625.1 Patescibacteria group bacterium
GCTATTGCTATTACCGTCGGCGGCCTCCTGGCTAATATCGCCGCTCTCAATGCCACCATTTATTCTTCAAGTCATATTTCATTTGCCCTGGCCCGGGATAAAAATATTTGGTCGCGTCTGGCCAATATTCATTTAAAAAATGCCACCCCCCATTTAGCCGTTATCGCTTCCGTTATCCTGGTCGCCCTAATGGTTATTTTTCTGCCTTTATTTAGCGTGGCCGCCATTGCCAGTTTGCTTTTTGTTTTGCTTTTCATGCAGCTCAATATAGCTGGAATTAAAATACATTTTAAGTTTCCGCAGACCAAATGGCAGTATAAGATTCCGTTTTTCCCCATTACTCCTTTAATTGCCATTGTCGTTTATATTCTTCTAGCCATAACCATGTTAAAGATTAGTCCTTTGGCCTGGTTTATCGCCATTTTTTGGATTATTCTTGGTCTGCTTAATTATTCGGCCTATTCCCAAAAACAAAGCCGTGAAGATTTTGCCAAAGAAGTGGCCTATGAAGAAGTGGTTCACGTCAGCCCCAAGGCCGGCCGACGAATTTTATTGCCGATTAGTTCAAAAATAGACAAAGAAGAATTAAAAAATTTAACCCAGATTGCTTTTGCCCTGGCCAGTCAATGGGACGGGGAAGTGGTGGTGGTCAGAATCCATGAAGTTGATCAGCCCAGGGAATTTATTCATAACGCCACCTTACTCCATGAACAACAACGTTTGAAATTAATTAAGGAATGGGTAGAAGAATTTAATCGGGAAATGCCTGGCCTGGAACGCGATATTAATTTTCATAGTTTTATTTTAGTCGGTCGCGATACGGTCGAAATAATTTTGGATGTGATTAAAGCCCAGGAATGCGATTTTATTATTTTAAATTGGGAGGGGTATACTCAAACCCAGGGCGTTATTTTCGGCGGAAAGATTGACCGTCTTTTGCGAGAATCTAAATGTGATATGTTGGTGCTTAAAAATGCCCACCCGCCAACTTCCATTCTTTTAAATGTTAATCCAAATCGAACCAGTCCTTATCTTGATTTAATAGGAAAGGTGGCTTTGGCCATGCATCAGCATTTTAAAACAGAAATAAAATTATTGGGTGTTTTAGAATCTGATATCCTGCCAGAAGATCAACTAGATTCAGAAGATATTTTTAGAAATTTAGGCATCCCTAGAAATGTTTTCAGTCAAATCAATTTTGTTAAAGAAAAATCAGTGATTATGACGATTATTAAACAAAGCAAGATCATGAAAAGCGATCTGGTGATTGTCGGATCGTCCGGGCAACAATTTCTCAAGGAAATTCGCTTTGGCAATATTTCTGAATTTTTAGCTAAACATTTGCCCGTTTCATTCATGATTGTTAGGGGGCACGAAGGAATAGCGGAAACGTTTTGGAAAAAGATTTTATATAAATTTCGCTAGTTCTTAAATTTAAAAATTAAGATTAAAAATTAAATAGTAGATAAGTAATTAATAATTTAAATATATGATAACCCTTGCAAAAATTAAAAATCATCCGCAGGTTTTAGAATTTATCCGCCAAACCCATATTACCCTCAAGGCCATTGGCTACACTGAACATGGCCTGCCACACGCTAATTTAGTTTCCCAACGGTCTAAAGATTTAGCTCAGGAGATCGGCCTTAATCAAAGGACCCAGGAGCTGGCGGCCATTACTGGTTTTTGCCATGACATGGGTAATTTTTTCGGTCGAACCCAGCATCATTACTGGGGGGCGCTTCTCTTCCATCAAATTTTTCAAAATGATTTTTCTCCTCGGGAAATAGGTTTAATCACCCAAGCGATTGTCAATCATGATAAATATACGGTCAAATTAACCAACACTATTTCCGCCATTATTATTTTAAGCGATAAGTCGGAAATGCGGCGTTCAAGGGTAATTACCAAATCATTGCAAAAAATTAAAAAAGATATTCATGATCGAGTAAATTATGCCGTCACCAAGTCAGCTTTAAAAGTTAATAAAAAAAAGAAGCAGATTACGCTGGTTTTAAAAATTGATACTAATTTTGTACCGATTATAGAATATTTTGAGATTTTTACCGAACGGATGGCCTATTGCCGCCGGGCGGCCGCTTATCTGGGTTATAAGTTTAATTTGGTAATTAATAATTTTAAACTACTTTAGTAATTTATATTAATTATGTTTATTTTATCACCCACGGATTATCATGTCCTCCGGGCCAGAAAGATTTTAGAGCAGGGTGGAATTATTATTTATCCCACTGACACTCTGTATGGTTTTGGGGCTGATATCAGGAATAAAAAAGCGATTAAGAAGATATTTAATTTAAAGGGCCGCAAAGCTAAGAGTCCGATGGCGATTGTTGTTTCTAGTTTAGAAGAAATTAGTCAGTTAGCCCATGTCAATGAAAAACAAGAGCGTTTTATTAACGCCGTTTTACCCGGGCCATTTACCATTCTTTTGCGAAAAAAGAGAAGGGTTAGTCAGCTTTTAACCGCCGGCACTGATAAGGTGGGCATTCGTTTTCCTGATTCAAACATTTGCCAGAAAATTAGCCGAAATATGCCAATTACGACGACCAGCGTTAATATTACCGGCGCCGAACCAATCCTTGATTCAGAAAAGTTGGTTCAAATTTTTGGTCAAAAAGTAGATTTAATTTTAACCGGAAAAAAATTAAGCGGCCGGGCTTCGATGGTGATTGATTTAACCAAAGAGCCGTTTAAAATTTTACGCATTTAATTTTATGAAGAAAAATCACTGGGAACATGTAATTTTTTACCCTACGGGCGTGGGGGAAAAACATAAGGTGAATCTTTTAGAGGCCATCTATCGTTTGACCAATCGATCAAAAAAAGGTTTTGGTCTATTAGTTATTATTGGCTGGAGAAGGAAATGGAGCAAAGATTATGCTTTAATCACCGATGTCCAGCAGGATATTTTTCGCTACCGCTCAAATCAATTATTTAATCGTTCCACCAGACGGGTAATCATAATTATTAAAAAGCCTAAGTATTTTGACGGTGCAATT
>JACZVN010000099.1 GCA_022572625.1 Patescibacteria group bacterium
ATTCGAATTATTATAAATTAAACAAAGAACTAAAGAATAAACAATAGTAGATGTTTTCCTAGAATCTCTAGGAGATAGAATCATAAGGTAATGTTGAGTCTTATGTTTAAGAAATTTCCTTATTTCTTTAAGCCAACGAATTTGATGAGGAAATAAAGGATCAACTCCATCATCCATAAGAAACTTTTTATGAAACTTAGTAACACTAAGCTTTTTACTAGACTTCTTTAAATCCCTTTGAAGGGTTTCGAGTAAATTACTTTTTGCCATTTTTACCATTTGAATTATTGCGTTGCAAAGTTATTGCTTTACGATAAAGGGTTAAGTATTTTTTGGCCGGAATTTCCCAAGAAAAAACTTGACTCATGCCGTTTTTGATCAGCTTATCCCAAACCGTCGAATATTTATAATTTTCGATTGCCCTGATGATGGCAATTAGCAAGGCCTTAGCGCTGTAGTTGTGGAAGACAAAACCATTACCTTTGCCGGTTTGTGGATTAAAGTCGGTAACCGTATCGGCTAATCCGCCGACCGACCGGACAATCGGGATTGAACCGTATCGCAAGCTGATTAACTGGCCCAGGCCACATGGTTCGAATCGGGACGGCATTAAAAACATATCAGTCCCGGCATAAATTGAGGTGGCCCTTTTGGCGTCAAACTCTAAATGAATTCCAATTTTTTCAGGGTATTTTTTTTTCATTTTTTTAAAAAAATCTTCATAGGTTTTGTCACCTGAACCCATAATCAAGAACTGTACATCAAGCCTCAAGATATCCTCTAGAATTTCTAAAACTAAATCAAAACCTTTTTGTTCAGTAATACGAGTAACCATTCCTAGTACCGGTATTTTTGGTGCCTGAGGCAACTTAAAATATTTTTGAATGTAAGTTTTATTTTCTTCTTTTTTGTTCAATGATTTAGCATCATAATTACGATAAACTCCAGGATCAGTTTTGGGGTTAAAATCTTTATAATCGATACCGTTAACAATGCCAAAAAGCTTATTCTCCCGATTTTTTAAAATTCGGTGTAGGTCTTGACCGAAATTTTTTGTTAAAATTTCCTGGGCGTATTGTTCAGAAACGGTATTAAGGACATCTGTATTAATAATTGCTCGTTTAACAAAATTTATTCTTTCAACGGCCGGCGAATGGTCAAATTTCGGTAAGCGTACGTTACCATCATCTTTTAGATTACTTTTTACTTTCCACCAGTTGTGGCCAAACTGAAACAAGAGATTATGAATGGTAAATACCGTGGCCGTCTTGGAAAAAAATTTATCTTTTCAAAACCTTTTTTTTATAAAGTAAGGGATTAAACCAGTATGCCAGTCGTGACAGTGTATAATGTCCGGTTTAAATTTAATTATTTTTATAAGATTTATAGCAGCAAGATCAAAAAAGAAAAAACGGGCGTTTTCGTGCTTTGAGCCATAAAGACTTTTACGTTTACCAAAATATTTATTATTTTCAACAAAATAAATTTTTATGCCATTTTTCAATTTTCCTTGCCAAAAGTCAGCCTCAATATTGACACCTTCGCTTAGCTCAATTTTTACATCTTTAGCAACTTGTTTTAGATTATATTTTGTTTTACTAATAACCCCAGTGTATAAAGGAGTAATAACAATAACTTCATGCCCTTGCTTGGCAATGGCTTGAGGCAGAGAACTGGCAACATCTGCCAAACCACCAGTTTTAGAAAATGGTTCAACCTCTGATGCAATATGAACAATTTGTAATTTTTTTGATGACATTATTTTAAATAACCAAGATGTTTGGTGGCGATAACAAACATCGCGTGTGACCAGGCCAAAGGCTTAATACCTTTTCGAAAATCTGAAAAAATTTGTTCTGGTATTAATAAGTCGTCTTCTAGTCGGTCAATTACCCAAGTAAAATATTTTTCGGCTTTTGTTTTATTTCCTTTAAGTGAATAATAAATTGACATCCAAAAATTTAACAACGGCCAAGCGCCAGCTCCTTCTTGAGCGGAGCCTTCTCCGTCGTAATAATCAAATTCATAACGGTGCAAGCCACCATCGTCAAAAATAATTTTTTTTTCCATTTGTTTAACAGTACTGACCATTCGTGGATCATTTGGTTTTATAATCTGGCAAGGATAAACTAAGCCTAATAAAGAAGCATCCAAATTAAAGTCATCAATTTTACCATGATTTCTGACAAAAGCGCCATGTTTTTTGATATAAGCGGTATCAATTTGGGTTTTCATTTGCTCGGCCGCTTCTTTCCATTTTTCTCCGCCGATCATTCTATCAGCCAGAATTAAGCCATGGGCGCAGGCCGCTAGTGAATAGGTGTGATTATTTTCTACCTTGGTTGAGGTTTTACGATGGTTTTCCTCCCATAAATCAGTAGTATTTGAAAAAAAATATTTTCCGCGCCAATTATCAGTTAAACCATCAGCCAGTCTTCTGATCAAAATTTCTTGCTTGAGAAAGTCAGCTGGGTGGTCCTTGTAAAATTCGAATATTGCCCAAAGCATTGTACCGGCCTGATCTGGCTGAAATTGCCGTACTTTTATGGGTCCGTTAACTGAGTAGTTTCCAAAGAGCCGTCCTTCCTTTTTAAAATCTTCTGGTCTATCTTCAAGCCAGGTAAAAAATGGCTCTTGGATATTTTTGATATCTAACATTTGAGCAGCAACGCAGATATAACCGGCATCTCGGGGCCAGACGTAATGGTAGTCTTTGGCTCGTTTGGGGTAGTAGCCTTTGTCCGGATTAGCCGCTACAATCGCTCCATTTTCCAAAGCGCTGTCCAAAATTATTTCTTTACTTTTGATAATTAAATTTTTTAATTTAGCTTTCATATAATTCAGAATCACGAATTATGAATCAAGGGTATGTCAGCCTGAACCGTCGTCCCGAACTCGTTTCGGGATCTAATCTATTCAGGATCTCTCCTTAGGCTTGATTTTTAGGTTCTAATTTTGACAGAGTTAAGTGAATTAGCGCAACAAATGGCGGCCGCTAAGGCGT
>JACZVN010000100.1 GCA_022572625.1 Patescibacteria group bacterium
TGTGATTTTGCCCTTTGGTATAAACCAACCGGCGAAAAATGTGAAAAATGCAGCAACCTGCTCATTGAAGCCGGCAAAAAAATAAAATGCAGCAATAAGGAATGTGATTTTATTATTAAACAATAATAATTTATAAATAATAATAAAGACCCTGGTTTTTAACCAAGGTCTTTTTTATTATTTTAATAGTAACATTCTTTTAGGTTAAAACCAAAAACCGGCAAAAATAGTTAATCCACGGCCTTTGGCAGCATTTATAAAAATGGTTATAACTAAACCATCCTGTATAAATGACCCAACTTTGATTATGGCCCACATTAGGTGATCCATATTTTCCTCCTTTGAATTAATTATTAATAGCTTAGCATAAAATTATCAATTTGTCAAGATCATCAACTAGGATTTACTTTGATAATATTGGGCAATATTAACGCAGTGATCAGAGATGTGTTCAAAATTAATTAAAATATCATTAAAAATCGGGCCGTCGGCAACCGAAACCTCACGATGATGGAATCTTTCCAAATGATTTTTCTGGGCTTTAATCACCAGAGAATCAATTTGATCTTCCCTTTGTAAAATTTGCTCTACCCTTTGGCCATCCTTATCGGCAATTAAATTAATAACATCTTCAATGCTTTTAATTAAAAGGGCTTGAATCTCGTAAATTTCCCTTTGTCCTTGATGAGAAAATTTTACTTTAGCCTGCTTTTTATGCTCTGCCAATTTGGCTAAATTTACAATATGATCAGCTAATCTTTCAATATTATCAACCATGGATGAATACTGGACCAATTTAATGACGTCGGCTTGGGTCATTTTTTCCTTGGGTAATTTATCTAAAAATTCCATCACCTCGTTTTGTAAACTATCAACCACTGATTCAAGATAGGAAATATTACGGGCTACGGGTAAATGAAATTCTTCCAATAACTCCTTAGCTTTAAAAAACATTTCTTTAGTCAATGAAGCACCTCGAGATAATTCTTTTCTCACCCCTTGCAAAGCTTTAGTTGGATTATTAAGTATTCTTTGATCTAAATATTCCGTCCAGATAGGTAGAGTTCTTTCTTGGCCGGGAATTATTTTCCTCACTAAATTGGCAAAAGGTTTAAGCCAAAAGAAAAAGATTAGAGTTAATAATAAACTAAAAAACAAATACCCGTTGGCAATTTGCTGTCCCACGTTTGAAGCTGAAAATTGCAGAAGATAATTAAAATAACTTAAAAATGGAAAAATAAGAATGGCCGCCAGTAAGCGAAAAAATAAATAGGAAAAGGCGGTGCGCCGGGCATTAATCCCACTGCCAATACTGGCTAAAAGAGCGGTGATGGTAGTACCAATACTGGCCCCTAAAACAATCGGTAAGCCAATCTCAAGGGTAATTAATCCCTGTTGAGCTAACAGCACTAGAATACTGGCGGTGGCTGAACTGCTTTGAATGATGGCGGTGAAAATAAATCCCAGTAATAAACCCAAAAAAGGATTACCGGCCTGGGAAATTAAAGTAACAAAAGTTTGGCTTTCCTTTAAAGGAACCATCGCTTGTCCCATTAAATTTAAGCCAAAAAATAATAAGCCAAAATAAAATATGGCCTCGCCAATTAATTTATTCCTCTCTCCCCTACTTATTAGCCAGATTATAATGCCGATGATAATAAAAATTGGAGCAATTTCAGTAACTTTAAAAGAGACCAATTGAGCGGTGATGGTGGTGCCAATACCGGCCCCTAGAATAACCCCCAAAGAGTTAAAAAAACTAATCAAACCGGAGCTGACTAAACCAACGATTAAAACCGTAGTGGCTGAACTGCTTTGGAAAATAGCAGTGATAACTCCGCCTAAAATGACCCCATGGATTGGTCTTTTCACTAATTTTTTAATATACTGACGAATTCGCACACCAAAAATACGCTGCATTTCCTTGCTCAGCTTTAAAATGCTAAAAATAAGAAAAAATAATCCAGTTAAAAATAAAAGTATGTTTTGGAACATAACCTCATTAAATTATTAATTTTAATAGAATAATTATATCAAAAAAAAGAAAAAAAGAAAAGTTAAAAGCAGATCAAATGACCTGCTTTAATAATACTAATTTTATTTATTTTTGAGCGCTTTAAATTTCTTTTGATCAACCTGATTTAAACCAAAGTCGTGGACCGCGGCGGCTAATTTTTTTGTTTCTTGGCAAAGAGGACAAACACCGGTCCAGATTCCACAAACTCCCGCATCTCTTCCGTCCAATACTTTGGCGCAATCCAAACAAATATCTTCATAGGGATACTTAAAACCCATTTTTTCCCTCCTTTTTGAATTTCTCTATCTTTTATTGGAACTCCACGATTAAAAAATTCAAACAATTGTTTTGCTAAAGGGATGTTATCTTTTGGATGTAAGTCAAAAAAATATCTGTCTTCAAGGTCTTTCACGTCCAGCCTTTGGCTTGAGGGATAAACAACACGCCGGAAGCTGTATTGGGCATAGTTCCATGATATGGTCCGGGAACGCGTCGCCTTAGAGTATGGGGAGTGTACGTCCTTAACCGCTGGCTATGAATCGACTGCGCAAGAGACGCGCTCGTCGATTGTGCCGAGTGAATGCTGTATCCATACGTTTTGAAGGAAAAGCCAGTTTGCGAGGACCAATCCACCGAACCTTCGAGCTTCGTGGTCGGTCAGGTCATCAATATCGGTTTCACCAATCGTCCGTATGAGGGAGAGGTCGTCACTTAATGCAATGTCGAGCAAGAATCGTCGCGAGGAATCGAATATTTGCTGCGAAGAGGCTTCCTTCGCAGTTGCTGTGTGTTATCGGATATTAATACCCACGAATATTAGAGATACAACTACCGCGATCGACGCGATGATTTCGGCTATTTGTGCGATTTCCGACAGTTTCATTCCAACGATCTCTCAGCTGGTTAAGTACTCGCGGTGCCGCCTAAAGCGGACCGTCCGCCGCATCGGC
>JACZVN010000101.1 GCA_022572625.1 Patescibacteria group bacterium
GCTGGAGGAATAACATTTAGAGCAAATGGTAATCTAGCACCTACTGAGATAATTTATGCCTGCGAGTATGTCAAAAAACAGATTCTTGATAAGGCTCAATCAAAAGAAGCTCTGCTGCCTGGTGCTCTGAAAGATATTCCTAACTTTAACCCGAGAGATATAACTTGAGCAAAGAAGAAAAAGAGCGGATTGGCAATCCACTGATAACAGTATTTGCAGGAGAATGGAGAAAACAATCATTAGTGCTTATAGATATACTGCACGAAGTTAAAGGAGGAGAAGCATTTATTCAAGGGCTTCTCGGATTAAAAAAATAATGCCTCTATCCGTAATGGACAGAGGTTTTATTTTATCCTGATTTGACAATATAATCTGATCCGGTTATACTATGTAATAATAGATTAAAGGCTCTTTTAAAAAGGAGAAAAAATTGAAAAGAATTTTTGTATTGTTTAGTCTTTTTTTCTTGACCATCGGACTAGTTATTTTAGCTGATACGATTATAAATAATCAACCGTCTTCCATTGTTTTTCCGGAAATTGATCAAGCGGTGATCGATCAAGCTCAAGCGCGAAATGTAAGCATTGATCTTTCAACCAAAGAGCATGCGGCTCGGAGTAGCGGCATACTGCTTAATTCTCATTTAGTTTTGGTCGCCCGTCATTCCGTGGAAGCAGTTTTGGAAGATGACTGGAAAAAAGGAGATAATTTTATTTCCGTGATTAAAGATTCAATGATAATCCAAGCCAAAAGCGTCGCCTTTTATCAGCCGACTGAATTTCCAGATTCATTAGACTTTATGAAAAAGCTTGATTTAGCCCTGATTGAACTTAAAAAACCTGGATTTCCCCTGGCTCCTCAGTACAATGATAGTTTACTGGTTAATTATTGGGTTAAGCCAGAAACCTATTTATTTTTATATAATTATCGGGTGCCCCGAGTTTCAGATGGGGTTCAGTTTAAAAAGGTATTTGATATAAAAGTGGTGAAGTTATTTGGTGCCATTTGTTATTTGGTTGATGCTATTATAGAGCCAGGAGTTTCAGGAACCGGATTGTATACCCTTGAAGGCAGGCTGGCTGGAGTGGCTATTGGCTATCACACTGATACGCACCTATGGATTCATACTACTTCCTACGGCATTGTAATTCCCATTCACTATTTGATCTATTTTACCAAACCGGAAAATTTAAAAGTGGTTATATTGTAACCTTTATAAAACCCCTGACTTTTTAAAGTCAGGGGTTTAATCTTTGTTTTTTTAAAGTTTCTGTTATGCTATAACTATGACATTTCCAAAGATTAAAATCTTGATTTTAGCCGCTTTCATGCTATTATTGACGATTAATTTTTGGTGGCTGCTTTCTTTATTTTTTAAAACCACCACCGTATTTCATTTAGCGTATCTAGGGATTAGCTGGTTGTTTTTTTTATCCTTTGGTTTATTATTCTTTATTCTGGTTGACAGCCGCAACACTATTTATACTACCTTTGCCCTAGGCTTAGGTTCTTTTTTATTATTTTTCTCTTTTTTAGGAGACCGGTTACTAACCGGAGTTTATCTGATTTCTTTATTGGTCTTTTTATTGCTCTTGGTAATTGGTTATGAATTAATTTTAAAAGAGAAAAAAGAGCGATTAAATTTAAATTTACAAAAGATTTGGAAAAGAGGTTTGCCCTTTGTTATTTTAGGGCTGTCTTTAATGATTGCCGTGGTTTATTACTTTAATCCTTTACTTAAATTTGATCAGGAAGAAATCGAGATTCCGCCTCAGGTGTTTAGTTTTTTTCTCAAGCCTTTTAGCAGTCTGACCAGCAAGGTATTGCCTTTTTACAGTCCGGATATGACCATTGATGAAATCTTGACCACCGGTAGCATGTTTGAGGGCGGCGGCGGAGCGCCGGCGTTGGGCAATATTTCTCCTGAATTACTGAAACAAATTGATTTGATTGATTTAGAAAATTTAGATATTAATCAATTACTTAAAGATCCATTGATCGGGGAATTATTAAGGCAGGAAATGAGCCAGCAGACGCAGAAAATAGATCCAGCTTTTTTAAAACAACAGCGCGGTAATCTGGAAAAAACCCTGGGCATTAGTTTAGAGGGAAATGAAACCTTTGATTTGGTTTTAGCTAAGATTGTTAATAATACGATTAAGGGGTTTGTCGGTCCCTATGGCAAGGAAATTTCAATTGGCATTGCTTTTGCCTTATTTTTTGTTTTACGCTTGCTCGGTAAAATTCTTTCATTCCCTATTATTATGCTGTCCCGCTTATTTTTCTACGCACTCCTGCTTTTAAAATTAATTACCAAAGAGCAGGTCACCAGATGGGGGGAGGTGATTAGAATTTAATATTTTCAAAAGTAAGTCAGATTTTTTAGATCGAGAGCAATTCTCGGTTTTTTGTTTATTGACAAAATCTAAAAAATTTAATAAAATAGTGGCAGTTCTTTTAAATTAAAATACTTCAAATGGAAGTAAGGGGAGGGTTTTATATTGCTGCTTACAAGAAAGAATAAATCAGAAGAAAAACCAGGAAAAAATTTTTTGGTCAGCGCATTTTGGGCATTTATCGCAATTTTGCTTATCAAGTGGTTGTTTCCCAGCGCCATTCCGTTTGGCCTGTTTGAGTTCTGGACCGCCAAGGCTCCACTTTGGTCGGCCATTAAAGCATCCTGGCCGATTTTTCTCTGGGCCAGTAGCATGACATTCATCTTTTATTTCTTACAGCCAAGTGTATCCTACATTAATCATAATGGGGATGAAGAATTATTATTAAAAGGGTTTGTGATCAGTACGGTGGCCGGATTAACCGAGGAAATTGCTTTTCGTTGGTTATTTTTTCTCAATGCCATCTGGTCAGTTAAATTGATCAATTGGTTCTTCTTTGGCTTTCTAGGATTTGGCATACCGCAAGTATTTTACACCTATCTTATTGTGCCGGTCGCTAATTTTTTT
>JACZVN010000102.1 GCA_022572625.1 Patescibacteria group bacterium
TTTTTCAATTCCCATGTTTCTAGTGTGAATATTATGCGCTTTTGAACCAGTAAAATAATGCATTGCCGCCCCAAAACTTTCTGGTTTAACCACTCTTAATTCGGCTTCCGGTCCGTGTTTTAATACTACTCGGGCCTTAGTTGAGCCTTTAACAATTATTTTTTGGATCATTTCCAAAGAAGCAAAAAAATCAATCGTTTTTTTAGGATTTTTAGAGGTGGCTAAAATATCTAAATCCCCAACAGTTTCTTTTGAGCGACGAACTGAACCACAAATTTCAACCCGATCAGTTAATTTTGATTGTTTAAGCTGTTGAACAATCTTTTGGGATAAAAAATAAACTTCACCCAAGGTGAAGCGTTTTTTAAAACGTTTATATAATTTAATCCCCCTTAAAATATTTTGTTCACTTTTTTCACCCCAACCTTTTAGATTTACAAGCTGATGTGATTGAATTAATCTTTTTAACTGAGGAATAGTCTTGATTCCAAATTTTTGATAAAATAATTTAACTTTTTTTGGACCTAAACCTTCAACCTCTAATAATTCCAAGACTCCTAAAGGTATTCTCTTTTTTAAATTTTCAAATTCTTTGCTTTTACCTGTTTCAATTAGTTCGGTAATATGATTGGCAATCTGTTCACCTACTCCTGGGATATCACGCAGTTTTCCTTGTTGATAAATGGTTTTAATATCATTAGTTAGACCTTCAATCGATTGGGCCGCTCGGCGATTGGCTATAATTCTAAAGTGATTAGCATCTGTAATTTCTAGAATATTAGCTATTTGGTTAAGAATTTTAGCTACTTCTATATTATCCATATATCTTGATTGGGTCCTGATAAACAAAAAATCTCTTCCTTTCTATATTTCAAAGGAAAATAGATAAAAAGTCAGAGATTTTTTGATTAGCAAAAAGAATTTATGCTTTGCCCATGATGCGGAACATCTTGGTTCCACAAGTCGGACAAATACCACGCATGGCTCTGCGTTTTCCACCCCTGCCTTCAAAGGTGACTTCTTTCTCTTCTTTCATCTCTCTTTTTGCTCTACACTTTACACAATAACCTTCCATAGATTTGAGTTGATTAATTTATTATGTACGTAAAATTACGTCTTATTAGTATAACATAGATTTGAATGTAAAACAACCCTATTTCAATCTAACTGTGGATTACTTTTAAGACCAGTTTTAGCTTATTTTTCTTCTAATAACCTGATTAATTCTTTTTGATAGGAATTAAAGTCAGCCTGGTACATTTCCTTTACTGGTTCTGATCTTTCAAAATTTTGGTTTAAAGGATTAATTGGCGTGCCATACTTAGACATGGCATATTCTAAATGGGCGCCGGCCGACCATTCTCCAGTGTTGCCGACATAGCCGATCACTTGTCCCTGAGATACTTTGGCTCCATATTTTATGCCGCGGGCATAGGAATTTAAGTGAGAATAACGTGTGGTATAGACTTCGTTGTGCCTAATAATGACTGTCTTGCCAATCCCGTATTTCCAGCCTGCAGAAATGACAGTTCCAGCTCCAGAAGCGCTGACTGGAGTGCCGGTGGCAGCGGCATAATCAATGCCCAAATGAGGAGTATATCGGCCTAAAATCGGATGCATCCGTTTATAAGTGAAGCCGGAAGAAATATACTTATAATTTAAGGGCGATTTCAAAAATTGGCGTCTTAAATTTTTTCCATCAAGATTATAATAATCTTCATGTTCGTCCCAATCTTTAAAATAAATCGCATAATAATTTTTAGTTTGATTTTGATAACGGGCAATTAAAATTTTACCGGGCTTAATCTCCTGTCCATCTAAAAATCGTTTTTCATAAAAAACATCAAAGTTATAGAATAAATTGATGATATCATCGCGTGCAATACCAAGCGATTGTAGAAAAACGGTAATCAGGACCTTTTTCTTTTTATCAATGCGTACATACAGATTATCACTACTATCAAATTCAAAATCTAGCCAAGAACCACGCATAGGAATTATGCGCGCTAGATAATAAGGCCGCCCTCTGAAATCTTTTACCTTTTTACTTTGAGAAAATATAGCGCCTGGAGATCGATGAAGCTGTGTTACCACAACCCGATCAACGCCATTGATTAAGAACGTGCCAAGGCTACCAAGCTCATAGCGTCCATCCTCTTCATAAAGATCTGCCATAACGGGTAAATCCATAAAAAAGATATCCTGTTCTTTAATATCACGTATTATCTTATTACCAGATTCATCTTCATCCCAGTTAACTAGCTGAATCTTAATCCGCAACGGCATCATAAATGTTTGACCACTCACTTTACTCTCTTCAAGTGATTGCCCAAGTTTTACCCCAACCCTCGATAAACAATTCGAACAGGTTTGGTACTTTGCCGATGTCTTTTTACAAAATGTACAGGTTAAATTTTTATCAAGGCGAGAACAATCTGACTTTTTGCAAGAGGAACATGTCCAACGGTAGCGATTTTCTATGCCCGCTATGTTCTTACAAGCACAAGCCCAATTTCCCAATTCATAACTAACATACTCCAAAGATATCTTATCATTATAAACAATGGGAAAAATATCCTTCAAAACCTTTTCAAGGCCAACAACCCTGCGCTCAGATGGTAGGTAATCAAGTTGCACAAAATCATTAAAAGATGCTGACTGGATCTCAATCAAGTTAGGAACGGCAACTATGTCCTTGACCCCCCCAAATGATTTTCGGATGCTTCCCTTGCCTATATGCAAGTTAGACATTAAGCGGCTCCTCGTTATCTCAAAAACGTTATTGTCCCACAAAAACACTCATAAAAAGAAAATAATGGCGCACATCAACGTGTACGCCCTTCTATAATAATTAGCTCGTTAGGTAAGTTCAACTTCTGCGCCCACTGCTTCCAACTCTTTTTTCATGTTCAAGGCATCTTCCTTAGGAACTGATTCACCAAGAACGGTTGGAG
>JACZVN010000103.1 GCA_022572625.1 Patescibacteria group bacterium
CTGACTATTTTTAGATCTTTGAGTCCTGTAACTATATATCCTATTTCACCGGCAGATAGGCTCTTAGCTTCTTTCCTTTCGGGTTTGAAAACGCCCACCTCTAGCACCTCAGTCTCTTTTTCAGAGCCTACTAAGTATATAGGTTGTCCCTTTTTTAATTCACCTTGCATTATACGAACGTGGGCTATAACCCCTTGGTAGTTATCATACTGAGAGTCAAATATTAAAATTTGTAGATCTTCATTGTTAGAGCTAGGGGCTGGTATTTGCCTAATGATTTCATCAATAACCTCTTGGATGTTCTCTCCAGTTTTTGCTGATACTTTGATAATCTTACCATGGTAGTCCGGTAATAAATTATGAACTTCTTTTTCAGTTCTTTCTATGTCAGCTGCAGGCATATCGATTTTATTTATTACAGGTATAATAACAAGGCTTTGTGTTTGGGCCTGATGAAGGTTGGCAATAGTTTGAGCCTGGATACCCTGACTAGCATCAACCAATAAAATAGCCCCTTCGACCGCAGCTAGAGATCGAGAAACTTCATAGGAAAAATCAACATGACCAGGAGTATCAATTAAATTTAAAGTATATCCTTGCCAAGACATGGTGGCCGGTTGAAGTTTAATCGTAATCCCTCTCTCCCTTTCCAAAGGCAGACGATCTAAATATTGCGGTTTCATTTTTTCTAGTGGCACTGTTTTGGTCAATTCCAAAAAACGATCAGCTAAAGTAGATTTTCCATGATCAACGTGTGAAATAATACAAAAATTACGTATTTTTGAATCCAACATAGTTTAATGCTTTAAGCCTTTTTTAAGGCCTGTTTAAGATCTTTTACTATATCATCTGGGTCTTCGATTCCGACTGATATCCTTACCAGTCCATCAGTCAATCCTCGTGCCAAACGTTCTTTTTTTGGCACCTCCGCGTGCGTCATCGTGGCTGGATGGGTAATCATTGTTTCGACTGCACCCAGACTTTCGGCTAATAAACATAACTTAACATTATTCATTAAATGTTTCCCGGCCGAGATTCCTCCTTTTAACTCAAAAGAGATCATTCCGCCAAATCCAGACATCTGCTTTTTAGCAATCTGGTGTTGAGGGTGGGATGAGAGTCCGGGATAACTGACCCTGGCCACTTTAGGATGGTTTTCTAAAAATTCGGCGACGATTCGACCATTGGCATCGTGACGCTGCATTCGAAGAGATAAAGTTTTGACTCCTAAAAGAGTTAACCAACAATCGAACGGACTTGGTACTGCGCCAATAGTTTTTTGAATAAATTTCATCGCCTTTGAAATATCTTGACGATTAGTAATAATTATTCCGCCGATAAGCTGATTATGACCGCTAATGTATTTAGTCGTACTATGGACTACGATATCGACCCCAAACTCCAAGGGCCGAAGAAAAACTGGAGTCGCAAAAGTCGAATCAACTGCGTAATACAAGTTATATTTCTTGGCAATTTTTCCCATGGCCTTAAGGTCGGTTACTTTTAAAAGCGGGTTAGTGGGTGTTTCGATCCAGAGCATTTTAGTCTTTAAAGTAATTGCTTTTCTTACTTTTTCCGGCCGAGAAGTATCAACATAAGTAAAACTTAAACCATATTTATTTAAAACATTATTAAAATACCTTGAAACTCCGCCGTAGACATCGTCTGAACACACCACGTGATCTCCAGACTTTAATAATTTTAAACAAGAGTCTATCGCGGCCATACCGCTGGCAAAACATATTCCATACTTTCCACCCTCAATCGCGGCTAAATTTTCTTCTAATATCTGGCGAGTTGGGTTAGCCGAACGAGTATAATCAAAACCTTTATCTTTCCCCACTTCATCTAAAACATAAGTGGCAGTTTGGTAAATAGGAGGAATAATCGCCCCCGTGTCTGAATCAGGCTTAATCTTAGCCCGGACTACTTTAGTATCAAACTTCATATAAATAATATTTAAAGTTATTAATTAATTTTAATAGTATTTTAAAAAACCTAAAATGTCAATAATAAAAGGGTTTAGTGAAATTAAATAACTAAACCCTAAATTAAAAATCATCACTAGGGAAAAACTTTTGCCAAACCGAATAAAGAAAAAGTTGTAATAAACTGCGAGTCCACCATTGCTTTGATTTTTGGTCAAAAGGCAATTTTCCAACTTTAGGAGTTAATACTTGAAAGCCTTGATTTTTAAGTAATTTTCGGCACCTAACAAGATACATAAATGGATGAACAATTAACCAAATCCGACTCATATCTTTAGATTTCATAAAATCAATCGCTTGATCGGTTACTTCATTAATATTCAAATGTCTAGCTCTAAAAAAACCATCTTGAATATGATAATCATTAATCACTAAAGTTGGTTTAAAATTAACACACTCGGCTATTTCCCCTTGAAGAATAATTGGATCACTAGTCGCTTGATAGACTTTTTCTACAATTTTAGCTAAAGATCGATTAGTTATCCCTGGATCATTTCAGCGATAGCCAAAAGAATAGGCTAAAATAACTGTATCTTCTTTTTTCAAACTAGCCTCTCTTTTAAAAAGATCAATTAACTGTCTTAATATTAAGATATCACAAAAAACCAAACGGTCAAGAACCTTTAATTAGTTTTTTAATAACTAGACGATAAATCATTTGGGCCTCTTTTAATTTAAGAACTAAACTAATTGAAAAATAGAATAAAGCGCCGCCTAAAATAGCCGCAACTGTTTGAGTCAAAACGCCGATGAAGGTCTGCATATCAACTAATGACGCCAATTGATATTTAATACCCTGAACCACCACTCCCATTAAAATCGAAAGAATAATAATTTTGAAAACCGAATAAATTATTTCTTTATCTTGTAAAGGAACGACTTTTTTGTTAAAAGCCCAATAAAGCAAGCCAAAATTAATCAGGGAAGAAATGGAAAGAGCTAAGGCCAGTCCT
>JACZVN010000104.1 GCA_022572625.1 Patescibacteria group bacterium
ATAACCTAAAGTCGTATCAGCAGCTTATTGGGCCGGTCTTCGCCGCCCTGGCCATCATTATCAGCGGGATTGGTGTAGAATACATTAATAATCCCTTTGGTTCTGGTTATTTATATTTAAATCAAACTAAGATTGAAATTATTAATTTTAACGGAATGCCTTATTATTTTACCCCCTGGGCTGATATTTTGACTTTTGTCTGGCTAATGCTTTTAATGTACGCCACTAAATTACTTGACGGTTTAGATGGTTTGGTAACCGGTTTAACTTTTTTAGGAGCTTTAAGTATTGCCGGACTTTGTTTTTTAACTCTATTTTATCAACCCGATGTCGGGAGTATGGCTTTAATTTTAGCCGGGGCGTCTTTAGGTTTTTTATTATTTAACTTTCACCCGGCTAAGATATTTTTAGGCGAGGGAGGAAGTTTATTCGCCGGTTTTATCATTGGAACCTTGGCGATTATTTCCGGCGCTAAGTTAGCCACCACCTTTTTAATACTGGGTTTGGCCATTTTTGATGTTTTTGGTGTTATGTTTCGTCGGGTTTTTATTGCCCGCCATTCACCATTTTTGGGTGACAATAGACATCTTCATTTTCGTTTGCTTAATTTTGGACTTTCCCATCGGAAGACGGTTATTTTTTATTGGTTAATAGCGATTATTTTTGGTATCGCAGTTTTATTTTTACAAACTAAAGGTAAAATTATCGCCCTGCTTATTTTAGCTATTTTATCCATTGGTTTAATTAGTTTTTTACCGGAAAAATTGCGCAGTTTTAAGTAATCTTTTTTAAAAAAAATTGATAACTGGAATATAAATAAAATAAATTGACAAATAGGCCATTAATCGATATAATAGCTTTAATCGATTAATTTATTTTATTTTTTATGACTAAAAACGAGTTTCCTCACCAAAATCTACAAAAAGAAAACTTAGGTGAACAGGAAGAAATAACCCCTTTTGCCGAGACAAATTATCGAAATATTAAAAGAAAATTTGGCATTAAGGCTAATGACCGCCGTCAGCATATGTATTTATTGGGTAGTAGCGGGACTGGCAAGTCAACGACCTTAGAAAACATGATTTATCAGGATATTCAAGCTGGACATGGAGTAGCGGTCATTGATCCGCACGGTAATTTAGCGGAAAAAGTATTAAATTTTATTCCTTCCCATCGCATTAATGACGTTGTTTATTTTAATGCCACTGATACAGAATATCCATCTGGTTTTAATATTTTAGAAAATTCTGATGAAAGTTATAGACATTTCTTAATAGTTTCATCTTTAATTAGCACCTTTAAAAAAATTTGGATAGATTCATGGAGACCTCGATTAGAGTATGTATTACGTAATACTATTCTAGCCTTATTATCCTACCCAGGGTCAACCTTACTAGGAATTACTCGAATCTTAGAGGATGAAGAATATAGAGAAATGGTTATTGAAAATTTAACTGATCCGGTTGTTAAGTCTTTTTGGGAAGATGAATATCCAAAATACCCTAAACGTTTACAGGATGAGGTTTTTACTTCAATCCAAAATAAAGTGGGCCAACTTTTTTCCATGCCATTGATTAAAAATATTGTTGGACAAGTAAAATCAAAAATTAATATTAGTGAAATAATTGATGAAGGAAAAATTTTAATCGTGAACCTTTCAAAAGGAGCAATCGGAGAAGATGCCTCAGCGCTTTTAGGAGCAATAATGGTTACTGAAATACAAATGGCCGTAATGAGTCGGATTAAGCTATCTAAGGTTCGCCGTCGTGATTTTTATTTATATATTGATGAGTTCCATACTTTTATTACTGATTCATTTTTTAGCATGCTTTCAAGGGACAATAATTATCACCTTAATCTAATTATTGCTCATCAATATATTGGACAATTAGTAAATGAACAAAATACAGAATTAAGAGATACTGTTTTTAATAATATTGGAACCATTATTGCTTATCGGGTAATTGAGGAAGACGCGAGATTTTTGTCAAAAAATATTTTTAAAAAAGTTAAGACGACTGATTTAATAAATTTAGATAATTATAATATTTATCTAAAATTAATGATTGATCATACTATTTCAAAACCATTTCCCGCTGTCACCCTGCCACCGCTTTTTAAAGTAGAAGGAAATAAAGATAAAATTATTGCCGTTTCTCGTGAACGTTACACCGAACCTAGAAAGATAATCGGAGAAAAGATTGCCCGCTGGAATGGGCTGATTGAAGTTGATGATGATGGATCGTCGTCGAATCAAGATAAATATAAATCAAAATGCAGTAATTGCGAGATCACTGTCTATCTGCCATTTATTCCTGACGGAATTAGACCAGTTTATTGCCGGGATTGTTTACAAAGGAGCAGACAACAGCCAGAAGTAAAGGAAAAAGCGCCCCAGGAGATATCTTTAAAACAGGCGATTAAACAGGGTCCAATTTCCTTTAAAAAACATTAATGATCAGTTATAAAATGTTCTAATTTTATTAATACTTGTTTAAATATTTAGTGTTATTCTATGCGAAAAATATTTTTATTTAGCCTCTCCCTGATTATTGGCATGACACTCCTTATTTGGATTTATCAGCGTATCGGACTGGAAGGTGTTTTTTTAAAATTCAGTTTTTTAGGATGGTGGCAGATATTAATACTTTTCTTACTTACTTTAGTAAGAATTTTGATTTGGACCTGGCGCTGGCAATTAATACTAAAGGCCATGGGTATCACTCATATATCTTTTAAAAGTTTATCGGCTGCTCGCCTGGGCGAAATGTCAGTCAGCTATTTAACTCCCGGTATTTATTGGGGCGGGGAAATTGTCAGAATTCTTGGTTTAAAAAATAAAAAGGGAATTCGGCTAACTGTGATGATTATCGGCAGTGTGTTGATAA
>JACZVN010000105.1 GCA_022572625.1 Patescibacteria group bacterium
GTATATGGCTAAATTTAAAAATATTTTCAAGGCGGGATTTTTAGGAACTATTTTAGGTGGAATTTTAGGTTTACTTTACGCCAAAAAATCAGGTGAGGAAACGCGCGAAGAATTAAAAGAAAAATTGGACTCAGTAAAAAATCAAGCGGTTGATACAGCTAAAAAGGCAGTCTCGGAAGTCAAAGAGATTAAACAAGATATAGAAGAAGGAATTAAAGAAGTAAAAGAGGTCTTTGAAGAGAAACCAGAAAACGAATCACCAGAAGAAAAATAGTAAAGTTATAATATGCAGAAATATAGGGTTAAAGTAGATAAAGATAAATGTATTGGCTGTGGCAGTTGCCCGGCGGTTTGTCCAGCTAATTTTGAGATGAGAGATGATGGCAAAGCCCATGTCCTCAAAGAAGAGGTGGCGGGTTTAGGTTGTAATCAAATAGCCGCTGAGATTTGTCCGACTGACGCGATTAGAGTAGATCCAATAAAATAAAAATGAATATTGAAGTCAATAATTTAGTTCAAGCGCGGGTAAGTAATAAATTTATTTATTCCATTTTAAAAAAATCATATCTTTTTATTAAAAATAAAAAGAAAATAGATTTATTGTCAGTTGTTTTAGTGAATGAAAACACCATTAAAACTATTAATAAAAAATATCGTCAGCAAAACCAGGTGACTGACATTTTGTCTTTTGATGATCCAGCGGAAATAATGATTTGCTGGAAGCAGTTAGTTCAGTCCGCCCAAGAACAAAAACACAGTCAAAAACAAGAATTAAAAATATTATTAATTCATGGCCTGCTTCATATTTTAGGTTATAATCACGAACAAAAAATAGAAACTAAGAAGATGGAGAGAATGGAATTAAAAATATTAAGTTTAGTAAAATAAATAGATTTTTTAATAAAATATAAATAGTTGATTAATTATGGCTAATCAAGGCATTATTACGGGAATAGATCTTGGTTCTGGAGCGATTAGAATCGCGGTCGGTCAAATTAACTCAGAGGGAGATTTACATATTATTGGTTTAACCGAAGGTCCTTCCGAAGGAATCACTAAAGGAGTGATTATGAGTATTGAGGATACGGTTTCTAGTATTTCGGCCTGCATAGAAAAAGTTGAAAAATTAGTTGGGGTGCCGGTTGAGCATGCCTATATTGGTATTTCCGGCAGTCATATCATTTCTCAAGAAAGTCGAGGAGTGGTAGCTATATCCAGGGCTGACGGCGAGATTCGGCATGACGACGTAGAAAGAGTTTTAGAAGCAGCTCAAACCGTAGCCACGCCGGCTAATTACGAAATTCTTCATGTTTTACCGCGA
Source organism: Patescibacteria group bacterium (assembly GCA_022572625.1). GTDB lineage: Bacteria > Patescibacteriota > Patescibacteriia > UBA2591 > UBA6264 > JACZVN01. The sequence continues at coordinate 1,322 of JACZVN010000105.1, forward strand.
AGTTTTTCCGTAGATAATCAGCCGGGGATTATAGATCCAGTTGGTATGACCGGAGTTCGTTTAGAAGTGGAGGCTCAGATTATTTTAGGACTAGCTAATCAAATTAAAAATTTAACCAAATCATTTTTTCGGGTTGGGATTGGTATTGATGAATTGGTCTTTATGGTTTTAGCCACCGCTGAATCAGTTTTAAATAAGCGGCAAAAAGAATTGGGTGTTTTAGTAGTTAATTTAGGATCGACGACTACTAGTATTGCTGTTTTTGAAGAAGGCGATGTTTTAACCGCTAAGGTTTTACCAATTGGAGCTCGGCACATTACTTCCGATATTGCCATTGGTTTGCGTATTCCTTTAGATTTAGCTGAAGCCGTTAAATTAAATCATGGAACCTCATTATCTAAAAAGATAACTAAACACGAGCAAATCAATTTTAAAGATTTAAATGAAAAAGAAGAAGGCGTAGCCTCAAAAAAAGAAGTGGCGATGATTATTGAAGCAAGATGTGAGGAAATTTTTAAATTAGTTAATGATGAGTTAGATAAAATTGATCGAAAAGGTAAATTGCCGGCGGGAGTAGTTTTAACCGGAGCTGGATCTAAATTAGACGGATTAACAGAAACAGCTAAAAATGTTTTTAAAATACCATCTTCTTTGGGTGCTCCTCAAGGATTTATCAGTGCCATTAGTAAGGCCTTTGATCCTAGTTTTTCGACGGCGGTTGGTTTAGTTTTATGGGGCAATCAACGTCCAACACTCAATAAGGGTGGACCGATACCTGATTTAAGTTCAAAAATGAAAATTTGGTTTAAAAATTTATTACCATATTAAAAAAAATGACCAGGCAATCACCAAATATATTTGCTAAAATAAAAGTAGTTGGCGTTGGAGGAGCCGGCGGATCGGCTATTAATAGGATGTTGAAGGCTAAAATTCCAATTGTGAAATATGTAGCGATTAATACTGACGGTCAAGCATTACAGATGATTAAGGATAAAACTGTAAAGAAGGTTAGAATTGGTAGAACCCTAACTAAAGGATCAGGTACAGGTATGGATCCTGAGATTGGCCGGGCGGCGGTTGAAGAAGATATAGCTATAGTTAAAGATTCACTTAAGGGAGCTGATATGATTTTTATTACGGCTGGTTTAGGTGGTGGCACTAGTTCAGGAGCTGGTCCAGTGATAGCAGAGCTTTGCCAACAGACTAAAGCTTTAACCATAGCGATATTAACTAAACCTTTTGCTTTCGAAGGAGCAAGACGGATGGCCATTGCCGAAGAGGGATTAAAAAAATTTGCTCATCGCACTGACGTTACGATCATTATTTCCAATGACCAAATTTTAAAAATAATGGATAAATCAACTTCGGTCCTTAAGGCTTTTACTGAAGTTGATAAAATATTACAACAAGGTGTTCAGGCGATTGTAGATATTATATCTACTCCTGGATTAATTAATGTTGATCTTTT
>JACZVN010000005.1 GCA_022572625.1 Patescibacteria group bacterium
ATTGGGACATTGGTATGGCCGTTGACGCCATTAAAGTGGCCAATAAATTAGATGTCATTGTTTTGGTCACCGGTGACGGAGATTTTATTCCTTTAATTTTCTATTTACGAGAGAATAAGGGATGCCGGGTTGAGGTGATGGCCTTTGGGAAGACTACTTCAGGCAAACTGATTGAGTCAGCTGATGAATTTATTGACTTAAGTAAGGATAAAAATAAGTTCTTAATTAAAAGGAAATTTATAATTAAAAAGAAGTAAACAATATATATTTATGCAATTTGAAACTGAAATAGGAGGAAAAAAATTAATTGTTAAAATCGGCGATTTAGCTAATCAAGCCAATGGCAGTTGTGTTGTCCAATACGGAGAGACAACTGTTTTAGGTACAGCGGTAATGGGGGATGAAGAAAAGGAATTAGATTATTTCCCTTTATCGGTTGAATATGAAGAGCGGTTTTATGCCGCCGGCAGACTTAAAGGTTCACGTTTTATTAAACGCGAGACTAGACCGCCCGATGAAGCAATTTTAACTGCTCGTTTAATTGATCGCACTATCAGGCCTCTTTTTGATTCTGAAAGCCGCCGGGCGGTTCAGGTTATTTTAACGGTTCTTTCTTTTGATTCAGAAAATGATGCAGATATGGTCGCCTTATACGCCGCTTTAATTGCTTTATCAATTTCTGATATTAATTGGGATGGCCCAGTCGCTGGAGTAAGGGTGGCTAGAATTTTAGCCAATGATTCAGAATCAGCTGTTAAATCAGGATCGGGAAGCGAATGGATTTTAAATCCAAGTTATGAAGAAAGAGCTAATAGTGATTTAGATTTAGTTATTTGCGGAACTGACAATCGAGTGGTAATGGTTGAGGCTGAATCAAAGGAAGTTACGGATGAAGTCATGCTTGAAGCGATTAAATATGGAACTAAACATTTTGATAAAATTAATCAATTTATTAAAGAAATTCAGGAAAAAGTCGGCAAAACAAAAGTGTCTCAAATCAATGAGGTTCCCACCGATGAAGATATGGCTAAAGAAGAGGTTAAAAAAATGACTGAGGAGCTAGTCAAAGCTGAAGCGCCAAAATATCTTTTTGAAAAAGTTTTAAAAACCAAGGAAGATAGAATTGGCGCGGCAAAAAAAATAAGGGATCGGTTGGAGGAATTTCTAATTGAAAAAAATATCGGTAAAGAAAAAAGAATTAAGGCTATTAATTATGCTAATAAGTTAATTTATAACCAAGTTTCCCAGGCTATTTTAGATGATGGAAAACGGATTGACGGCCGGGCGATGGATGAACTTAGGCCGCTGATCAGTCAAGTGGGAATTCTGCCGCGGGTTCATGGTTCAGGACTATTTTCTCGTGGAGAGACTCAGATTCTTTCGGTGGTTACATTAGGTTCACCCGGTGATGAGCAATACTTAGATACTATGGAAGAAAAAAGTAAAAAGCGTTTTATGCATCATTATAATTTCCCGCCTTTTTGTTCAGGAGAAGTAAAAAATGCAAGATTTACTTCTCGTCGAGAAATTGGCCATGGAGTTTTAGGCGAAAAGGGTATTTTACCGATTCTGCCAGACCAAGAGGTATTCCCTCACACGATCAGAATTGTTTCTGAAGCGCTTTCTTCCAATGGTTCAACTTCAATGGCGGCAGTTTGTTCTTCGGTTTTAGCGGCGATGGACGCGGGTATTCCAATTAAACGTCCGGTGGCCGGCATTGCCATTGGTTTAGCTTCAGAAGAGGATGAAAAAGGAATTAAACGTTATAAGATTCTGACTGATATCCAAGATTTAGAGGATGGACATGGAGGGATGGATTTTAAGATTATTGGTTCAAGTCAAGGGATTACGGCCATGCAGATGGATACTAAAACTAAAGGATTAACCTTTGATATTATTAAAGATACTTTTACGGCTTCATCTAAGGTCAGGGCTGAGATTCTTAAACAAATGAGCCAGGCTATTAAAGAACCAAGAGCTAATTTATCCCCCCATGCGCCCAAAATTGTTGTTTTCAAGATTGATCCAGATAAAATTAGAGAAGTGATTGGCCCGGGCGGTAAAATGATTAATAAAATTATTGATGAAACTGGCGCGGCCATTGATATTGAACAAAATGGAACTGTTTCCATTACTTCCGCCGATGATGAATCATTAAAAAAAGCCGTTACCTGGGTTAAGGATATTACGCGTAAATTTGAGGTTGGCGAAATGTTCCAGGGAAAGGTGACCAGGATTATGGATTTTGGCGCTTTTATTGAACTTGTTCCTGGTCGAGAAGGTATGGTTCATGTTAGTGAAATGGCCGAAACACACGTTGATCACCCAAACGATGTAGTTAAGGTAGATGATATTGTAAAGGTAAAGATAATTGAAATTGATAAGATGGGAAGAGTTAATCTAAGCATGAATACTGATAAGACATCTTATCGTCCGCGTCCTGCTCCACGCAAATCATTTAATTCAAGGGGTTCAAGAGATAGGGGTCCTAGAAGATAGTAGGAGATAAATAATATTATTATATTAGATTTATAATAAATTTTTATGGCCAAAGAACAAAAATTTTATCCCGGAGAAAAAAAGAATATTTTAATTACGGGCGGCGCCGGTTTTTTGGGTTCACATTTATGTAATCAATTGATAAAGGAAAATAATGTGATTTGCCTAGATAATCTGATCGGCGAGAGAGATATTAATAACATCAAGCCGCTTTTACAAAATCCAGGGTTTCAATTTATTAAACATGATATTAATTTACCGATAGATTTTAAGCAGTTTCCAGAATTAAAAAAGTTTAAAATTGATATTCAGGGTATTACTGAGATTTATCATTTAGCCTGCCCCACATCAGCTAAGAATTTTGACCAATTACGAATCCAAACACTTTATGCCAATTCTATTGGCATAATTAATATTTTAGAGCTGGCTAAATTTTATAAAGCTAAAATGCTTTTTACTTCTTCTTCAGTAGTCTATGGTGGACGGAAAGATGATCAATCTTCTTTTAAAGAAAGTGATTTTGGCTCAGTAAATTTTACCAGTCCGAGAGCCTGTTATGACGAAGGTAAAAGGTTTGCTGAAACATCTATTATTACTATGGCGGAAATGTATAACTTGGATGCTAAGATTGTTCGTATTTTTAGGACTTATGGTCCGCGTCAAGCTCTTTTTGACGGTCAAATGGTTCCGGATTTTGTCCTGCAAGCCCTAAATGATAAACCCCTAATTATTTATGGAGATGACAGTTTTTCCACTTCCCTTTGTTATGTTGATGATATTCTAGAAGGAATGCTTAAAGTGATGGATTCATCAGAAAAAGGGCCAATTAATTTAGGAGAAGAAACATCACATAAATTAGTTGATTTAGGTAAGAAGATTATTGAATTTACTGGATCTAAATCAGAAATTGAATTCAGACCGGCTTTAGAATTTATGACCCCCTTGGGTTTACCAGATATTACTTTAGCTAAAGAAAAATTAGATTGGTTTCCGGTAACCAATCTGGAAACGGGTTTAAAAAAGTTGATTGATTATGTTAAAGCTAATAGAATATTGCTTCAACCATTGATTAATAAATATGACCAAGAATAAGAATTATCAGGTTGCGGTTATTATCCCGGCCTATAATGAAGAACAAACAATTAGAGCGGTGATTAGCGATGTGCAAAAAATAGTTAATCAGATAATTGTTATCGATGACGGGTCAAATGATCAAACCAGTGAAATCGCCGAAAATATGGGGGTAAAAGTTTATCGGCATATGTTTAATTTAGGATTAGGAGCAACATTGATTACCGGTTTTGCCGCTGCTCTTAAAAATAAGGCTGACATTATTGTGACTATGGATGCAGACGGACAACATAAAGCGGAAAATATTGCTCAATTGATTAAGCCTATTATTTCTCAGGATGCTGATATTGTGATTGGATCAAGGTTACTTTACCAGGGTAATCATTCAATGCCTGGCCGGCGACGTTTTTATAATCATCTGGCTAATTTTATTACTTATCTAATTTATGGAATAAAAACAACCGACAGCCAGTCAGGATTAAGAGCTTTTTCTTCAGCGGCGTTAAAAAAAATAGAATTAACTAGCCAGCGTATGGAAATTTCATCGGAAATTTTCCGTGAAATTAAAGATAAGAATTTGCGCTTAGTTGAAGTGCCAATTCCGGCCATTTATACATCCTATTCATTATCCAAGGGGCAGAGTTTTACCACCGGCGTCAAAACCTTTTTTAGGTTAATTTTAAATAGATTAATATGATTTTGATTCAGATTTTATTTATTATTTTAATTCTATTTATCCTTAGCCGGTTATTAATACGGTTAAAGAGTCATCAGGTCAGTATTTTGAATTTTTTAATTTGGTTGATTTTTTGGATTGGAGCTGGAGTGATTGTACTTTATCCAGAAGCGACAAATTTCTTAGCCCGTTTATTGGGCGTTGGCCGCGGAGCAGACGTAATTATTTATTTTTCTTTAATTTTATTATTTTATTTTATTTTTTATTTAACAGTCCGTTTAAGGGTAATCGAGCGGCAAATAACGGAAATAGTCAGAAAAATTAGCCTGGAAAAAGAAGAAAAAAGGCGAAATTAATTTAATTAATTTAATTATATATGTCTGAACTAGAAACTTTTAATGCCCTTAAAGATGATGAAGTTGATAAAAAAAAGTTTTTTTCTAATTGGCCTCCTTTTTTAATTTTTCTTTTTGATTTAATTAAACTAGTGGTCCTGGCCTTTATTATTGTCTGGCCGATCCATTATTTTATTTTTCAGCCATTTTATGTGGTCGGGCCGTCAATGGAGCCCAATTTTTATAATCAAGAATATTTAATCATTGAAAAAATAAGTTATCGTTTTAATGATCCCCAAAGAGGGGAAGTGATTATTTTTCGATCATTGGCTAATCATAAAGATTATTTAATTAAGAGAATAATTGCTTTACCTTTAGAAAGAGTAGTGGTAAAAGGAGGTAGAATTTATATCTATAATGATTTATTCCCTCAAGGATTAACTTTGAATGAAGAAAAGTATTTATTTCCCGGAACAACCACCCCTGGAGACATTGACGTTGAATTATTAACTGATCAATATTATGTCTTAGGAGATAACCGAAATATGAGTTTGGATTCAAGGGTATTTGGACCAATAAAACAAGAAGATATTACTGGCCGAGCTTGGTTTAAAGGTTGGCCATTTAAAAATATGGGATTAATTAAAATGATAGTTTTTACTTATTAAATAAAAATAAAATAATTATGCCAAAGAAAAAGATATTAAAAAAGAAAAAAAAGTCTTTGGTCACTAAAGTGGCAACAAAAAAATTAAAGAAGAAAAAAGTATTCAAAAAACTTTCTTTTTTATCAAAATTAAAGAAGACTAAGCAAAAGAAAAAAAAGCGGTTAAATAAAGTTGGATCTAAGAAAAAAACGCAAGTAAGAAAGACTAGCGTAAGAAAAACGCGAGTAAAAAGAGTTCCCGGCTTAGGCCAAAGATTAACTAGGGCTAAAATTATTTTAGAGAAAGAAAAAGAAGAACAAAAGGAATTGCTTAAAAAGTTTGAATTACATATTTTACGGGGCATGCAGGATATTTTGCCTGAGAAAATGAGATATTGGGATCACGTAATTAAAAAATTAGTTGAATTAAGTGAAAGTTATGGCTTTAAGAAAATTATCCTTCCGATTATTGAAAGAAGAGAGCTTTTTGAAAGAGCGACGGGAATGACAACCGATGTAGTTGAAAAACAAATGTATCAGTTTAAAGATCGGGCCGGTAATCAAGTGGTACTTAGGCCTGAATTTACTCCTGGCGCTGCTCGGGCTTATATTGAACACGGCATGTTTAGTTTGCCTCAGCCAGTAAAATTATTTTATTTTGGCCCTTTATTCCGTTATGAACGTCCCCAAGCGGGACGTTATCGACAGTTTCATCAGTTTGGCCTCGAAGTTATAGGATCAGAAAAGCCAGTAATTGATGCTCAGCTTATTTTATTTTCTCAAACCCTATTTAATAATTTGGACTTGAAAATAAATATTCAGGTTAACAGTTTAGGTTGTTTAGAATGTAGAAAACCATATCGCTCAAAACTAGTAAATTATTTTAAACACAAAAAAAGATGGCTCTGTCCTGATTGTCACCGGCGGCTTATTAAAAATCCTTTAAGAATTTTAGATTGCCAAAAAGGATCCTGTCAAAAACTTATTCAACAGGCCCCGCAGTTAGTTGATAATTTATGCGATGATTGTCAAGATCATTTTGTTAAAACATTAGAATATTTGGATGAAGCAAATGTTGTATATAGTTTAAATCCTTATTTAGTGAGGGGTTTAGATTATTATACTAGAACGGTGTTTGAGTTGTGGCCGAATCGTTCCCAGACAGATAAAGAAACCAATAATTCATTTGGTTCTCAAAGTGCCTTAGGGGGCGGTGGAAGATATGATAATTTAATAGAAGGATTAGGCGGAAGATTAACTCCGGCTTCTGGTTTAGCTTATGGAATAGAAAGAATAGTAGAGGAACTTAAGATTCAAGAAATTAGAGTTCCTAAAGTTCGACCGCCGCAGATTTTTATTGCTCAAATAGGAGAAAAAGCTTCTCGGCGGGCTTTAAAAATATTTAATGAGTTAAGACAAGAAAGGTTTAAATTAGCTGAGAATTTTGCTAAAGATAGTCTAAAAGCTCAAATGGAAATAGCTCATAAATTAGGGGTGAAATTGACTTTAATTATTGGCCAACAAGAAGCTTTAGATAAAACCGTTATCATTAGGGATATGAATACGGGAAATCAGGAGATCGTTGATCAGGACAAGGTAGCTAAAGAATTGAAAAAAAGATTGAAATAACGATTTTATGCCTACGATATCGTTTTTTACTTTTGGTTGCAAATTAAATCAGGCTGAAACCATAGTTTTAAAAGAAAAATTTTATGTTCAAGGATTTTCTATTGTTCCTTTTAATTCTCAAGCAGATTTTTATCTAATTAATGCCTGCGCTGTGACCCAAAAGGCAGAAAAAGAAGTCAGACAAGCGATTCATCAAATCAAACGCCAGCATCCTAATTCTCAGCTCATTGTTGCTGGATGTTTAACTAAACAAATAATTAAATCTGAACAAGCTCAGGTTGACCTGTGGATAGAAAATAAAGATAAAAAAAATATATATCAGCTGGTGTTAAAAAATTTAATTCAATCCAGCTCAAGATTTAAATCTACAGATAGTGAATTAGAAAAAGATAATCAGCGAACTAGAGCTTTAATTAAAATTCAAGATGGATGCCAACATTATTGTACTTATTGTATTGTTCCTTATTTACGCCAAAAAATTTACAGTCAGCCCTTAAACAAAATAATTCAAGAAATTAAAGAAAAAGAAAAACAAGGTTTTCATGAGGTTGTTTTAGTTGGAGCTAATATTAGTCTTTATAACGACCAAGGATTAAATTTAAGCTCTTTATTGGAAAAGATTTTAGATCAGACTAAAATCTCTCGCCTCAGAATTAGTTCACTTTGGCCAACCGCTATTGATCAAGAATTATTATCTTTAATCAAGAAAAATAGCCGTCTTTGTTCTCATTTACATTTGTCAATTCAATCAGCTTGTGATAAGATTTTATTATCGATGGGTCGGAATTATAAACAAAAGCAGTTAAAACAGATTATTGCGAAACTAGATAAAATTCCAAACCTAAGTTTAACCGCTGATATTATTGTCGGCTTTCCAGGAGAAAAAGAATCAAATTTTCAAGAAACTTATCAGTTCATTAAATGGGCTAAATTTTTAAAAATTCATGTTTTTAGGTTTTCGCCTCGACCGGGCACGAAAGCTTATTTATTAAAAAATCAAGTTCCTGACCAAGTAAAGCAGACTAGAGCTAAAATTTTAAGAAATTTATCAGAGCAAATAGCGGAAGAAAAAAGAAAAAAATATTTTACTCAAATTCTCCCGGTTTTATTCGAATCTAAACAAGGTTCTTATTGGTCTGGTTTAACCCCTAATTATTTAAAAGTTTTTATTAAAACTAATAAAGATTTATCAAACAAAATAATTAATCTTAAATTGACCGGATTATATCAAGATGGTTTAAAAGGTAAAATATTTATATGAGATTAACTAAAATTTATAAACGAGATGGAAGTGTAGTTCCTTTTGACCAAAAAAAAATTATCCAGGCTCTTTATAAGGCGATTGCTGAAGTAGCCCAGCCAAATATGGATTTGGCTGAACAACTTAGCGATAAAGTAATTGATATTTTAGAAAATCATTTTCCTAAAACTATTCCAACGGTGGAAGAAATTCAGGATATTATTGAGCGCGTTTTAGTTGGGGAAGGGCATAAGAAAGTGTTTAAGGCTTATATTATTTACCGTCAGAAGCGCAAGGAATTAAGAGAGAAAAAAGTAAGGGGAGAAGTAGAAAATATTCCTTATAAGACAATTTGGCAATCGTTGGTCTGGAGTTTAAATCATCAGGTTGAGACGATTGATAAACTAAATAAATATGTTAAAGATAAAACTTTACCTAAATTAGTCAAAGCAGTCGAAGCTGCTTATGAGCAGGAATTGATCGATCTTTGTTACGGGATTAAAGATCGGATTAAGGAAATTAAACTTTTTATTATTTGCGGCCCGTCTTCTTCCGGAAAAACAACCACCACTGAACGTTTAACTAAAAAATTAGAGAAAAGAGGCGTCAGTTTTGTTAAATTGAACATTGATAATTATTTTTATGACACCAAGGATAATATTGAAGATGAGTATGGCGATCATGATTTTGAAGGACCCTATGCATTAGATTTACCTTTAATAAATCAGCACTTTGAAGAATTATTAAAAGGTAAAACGATTGAGGTTCCTCGATATAATTTTGAAACTGGCACTCGAGATAAAAAAACTGATAAACTCAGTAAGCGACCGGAACAAATTATTCTGATTGATTCTCATTTTGGCATTTATCCTAAATTAACCGAGGCGGTTCCAAGTAATCAGAAATATATTATCTATCTTGAAACTCTTTGTCAGTTACGTTATAAAAACGGGCAATTTGTTCGTTGGACTGATATTAGAATGATCCGTCGAATGATTAGGGATGCTCAATTTAGAGCTTATGACCCAATAAAAACCGTTGGACATTGGCATTATGTCAGGCAAGGAGAGTTAAAAAATATTATTCCTTATATTGCCAGCGCCGATCACGTTTTTAATACTTTTTTGGCTTACGAACTTCCTATTTTAAAATCTCATATTTTTAAATTTTTTCCTAAAATAGTTAAGACCTATCAAAAAGATTCAGGCCGGCAAGACGCTTATGTTAGAGCCCAAAGAGTCTATAATTTACTTAAACAAATCCAGACTTGGTCAGATGATCGTATTGTGCCCAAAAATTCTATTTTAAGGGAATTTATTGGTTAATAAAAAATAAAATTATGGCTAAAGCAACTGCTAAAAACCCCTTAGGTAAAGGCAATCGGCAATATCATATTGCTTGTCGTCAAGGAGATTTATCTTCCTATGTTCTTTTACCTGGTGATCCTGATCGGGTAGAAAAAATTGCTTGGTCTTGGAAGAAAAAAAAGACTATAGCCAAGCACAGGGAATTTCATTCCATCACCGGTTATTTTAAAGAGACAAAAATTTCCTGTCTTTCAACTGGTATTGGATCGCCTTCATTAGCAATTGCGGTTGAAGAAGCCGCTCGGATTGGTGCTGATACTTTTATTAGGGTAGGATCAACCGGGGCCATCCAAAAAGGAATGAATCCCGGGGATTTAATTATTAGTTTAGCCGGGGTTAGATTGGAAGGGACTTCTCGAGAATATGTCAGATCAGAGTATCCGGCGGTGGCTCATTATGAAATAGTTTTAGCTCTCATTGAGGCTTGTGAAAAATTAAAGTTAAAATATCATTTAGGAATTACGGCTTCAAGTGATGCTTTTTACGTTGGCGAGGGCCGGTCAGGTTTTAAAGGGTATAGCCAATCATATAATAAGAATATTTTATCTGATCTACAAAAAGCTAAAGTAGCTAACGTAGAAATGGAATCTTCGGCTTTATTTACGATAGCCAGTCTTTATGGTTTACGAGCCGGAACGATTTGTGTGGTTTTTGATAATTTAGTCACCAATGAGTGGGTAGTTACAGGAGAAAAAGAATTAGGTTTAGTTGCTTCTGAAGCGGTGGCTATTTTAGAAAAATGGGATAAATTAAAAAAGAAAAAACATAAAAAATATTTTTATCCTTCATTATTAAAATAAATTAAGATGTCTTGTGTTTTTTGTCAAATAATAAAAAAGGAACTTCCCAGTGAGACTGTATTTGAGGATGATAATTTAATTGTTTTTAAAGATATTAAGCCAAGCGCACCGATTGATCTTTTAGTGGTTAGTAAAAAACACATTAAATCATTAATCGTTATGGAGAAGCAGGATAATTCTTTATTAAAAGAAATGGTTTGGCAGGCTAAACTTTTAGCGGTCAAGTTCGATCTTGATCAAAGCGGTTATCGAATACTTTTTAATTGCGGCCGTGGCGGTGGGCAAGTCATTGATCATTTGCATCTTCATTTAATGGGAGGATGGAATAAGACACCAGTAAATAATATTGTTTAATTTAATAAATATAATTAATAAGTTTAAAAATACAAGTATATGGCTAAATTTAAGAATATTTTTAAGGCAGGATTTTTAGGCACTATTTTTGGCGGAGTTTTAGGTTTACTTTACGCTAAAAAATCAGGTGAGGAAACGCGGGAAGAATTAAAAGAAAAATTTGATTCAGTAAAAGATCAAGCGGTTGATACAGCTAAAAAGGCGGTTACGGAAGTTAAAGAAAGTAAACAAGATATAG
>JACZVN010000106.1 GCA_022572625.1 Patescibacteria group bacterium
CAATAAATTTTCCACAACTTGAAGAAAAAATTTTAAAGTTTTGGAAAAAAAATAAAATTTTTGATAAGTTAGTCAAAAAAAATCAAGGTCAGAAAACCTGGTCTTTTTTAGACGGTCCAATTACCGCCAATAATCCCATGGGTGTCCATCATGCCTGGGGTCGGACTTATAAGGATTTATTCCAGCGCTATAAAGCAATGCGGGGCTTTGACCAGCGTTGGCAAAATGGATTTGATTGCCAGGGCCTTTGGGTTGAAGTTGAAGTGGAAAAAGAAAAGGGTTTTAAAAACAAAAAAGATATTGAAAAATTTGGGATTGAAAAATTTGTGCAGGCCTGCAAGCAAAGGGTTTTAAAATATTCTAAAATCCAAACCGAACAATCAATTCGTCTGGGCCAATGGATGGACTGGGAAAATTCCTATTACACCATGTCAGACGAAAATAATTATGCGATTTGGAGTTTTTTAAAAAAATGCCATCAAAAAAAATGGCTTTACAAAGGATTAGACGTCGTTCCTTGGTGTCCCCGCTGCGCGACTTCCATATCACAACACGAAATTTTGACTGAAGAATATCAGGAAGTTATTCATCAGTCAATTTTTGTTCAATTGCCTTTACTCGGGCAAAAAAATACTTTTTTTCTAGTCTGGACCACCACCCCTTGGACTTTGCCGGCCAATGCGGCCCTGGCCGTCCATCCAGATTTAATTTATGCCAAAGTCCAGGATAAAAAAGGAAATATTTATATTGTTTTAGAAAGCAAAGCCGATCTAATTGAAGCCGGCCAGGTTTTAGAAACATTCCCGGGCCAGGATTTAGTTGATTTAAAATATCAGGGGATGTTTGATCAATGGCCAGCCGTCAAAGAACCGCTTAAAGGAAAAGAACATTTAGTTATTTCATGGAAAGAAGTTTCCGAAGAAGAGGGAACCGGCATTGTTCATATTGCCCCGGGCTGCGGTCAAGAAGATTTTCAATTGGGCAAAGAATTTGATTTGCCAGTGATCAACCCAACCAATGAAGAAAGCCAATATCAAGAGGGTTTTGAATTTTTGACTGGAAAATTAGTGACCAAGGTCAATGATTTAATCTTTGACTATTTAACCAAGAATAATTTTGTTTTTAAAATTAAAGACTTTAAACATCGCTATCCCACTTGTTGGCGCTGTAAATCAGAATTAATTTTCCGTTTAGTTGATGAATGGTATATTAGCATGGAGCAGTTAAGAAAACCCTTGGTTAAGGTTTCGAAATCAATCCAATGGCTTCCCACCTATGGTTTAGATCGGGAATTAGATTGGCTGAAAAATATGCAGGATTGGATGATTTCTAAAAAACGCTATTGGGGTCTAGCCCTACCCATTTACGAGTGCCAAGAATGCGGCAATTTTGAAGTAATTGGATCCAAAGAAGAATTGGAAGAAAAAGCAGTGGCCGGTTGGGAAAAATTCAAAGGACATTCTCCCCACCGTCCCTGGATTGATCAAGTCAAGATTAAATGTTCAAAATGCGGAGAAATTGTTTCTCGCATTACTGACGTGGGCAATCCTTGGCTGGACGCTGGAATTATTCCTTTTTCTACCCTTAAATATTTTTCTGATAAAAAATACTGGAAAAAATGGTTTCCCACGGATTTTATCTGTGAATCTTTCCCCGGCCAGTTTAAAAATTGGTTTTATTCTTTAATTGTCATGAGTACGGTTTTAGAAAATTCCGTGCCCACCAAGACTATTTTTGGCTATGCTTTAGTTAGGGATGAGCAAGGAGAGGAAATGCATAAATCCAAGGATAATGTCATTTGGCTTGATCAAGCCCTTGAAGAAAGCGGAGCTGATGTTTTACGTTGGATTTATACGATTCAAAATCCTTTTAATAATTTAAGGTTTGGTGAGGAAAAGATTCGGGACGGCCGAAATAAGCTTTCGATTCTCTGGAACAGTTTTGTTTATTTTGATACCTATGCTGATAAAACTGACTTGGGAGAAAATTCACCGGGCAAGGTTACTCAGGTTTTAGACCGTTGGATTCTTTCTCGTTTAAATAATTTAATTACCAGCGTCACGGAAAATTTAGATCAATATAATTCGATGGCTGCCGCCACGGCGCTGGAGAATTTTTTTGTTGAAGATCTTTCCCGTTGGTATATTCGCCGTTCCAGAAAAAGATTCTCTTCCCTGGGGAAAAATAAGGATAAAAGTCAGGCTAGTCAAACCCTTTATTTTGTCTTTTTAAATTTAAGCAAATTAGCGGCGCCGATTATTCCCTTTTTAACTGAGGAAATTTATTTATCTTTAAAAACAAGCCAGCAGCCAGAATCAATTCATCTTTTTGATTGGCCGCAGGCAGAAACTAAATTAATTGACCAAAAATTGGAACAACAAATGATCAAGGTTCAAAAAATTTGTGAGAGTGGCCATAATCTGCGAATGGAGGCTCAAATTAAAGCCCGCCAGCCATTAAGCCAAATCTCAATTGTTAATGGTCAATGGTTATCGGAAGAATTAATTAATTTAATTAAGGATGAATTAAATGTTAAAGAAATCCAATTAGTTAAGGTTTTGCCCAAAGGAAAGGCTTGGCAGGTCAGCCAGGAAACAGAAATTAAATTGGCTTTAAATACCGAGATTACGCCTGAACTTAAAAAGCAGGGTTTAGTTCGGGAATTAGTCAGGCGAATTAATTTTTTACG
>JACZVN010000107.1 GCA_022572625.1 Patescibacteria group bacterium
ATAATTTTTTTATAGTTGGCCCTTAGTTAAGGGCCAACTATTTATAATTTATTTCTGGGATTCTTTTAAAATAATCTCTTTAACTTTTTGGATAGTTTGATCTAATTTTCCTTCCCTGTTCTCCACCTTATAGTCATAGGGAGGGGGATTGTTTAATTCTTTTTTAGCTACGACTAAACGACTCTTGATTACTTCTTCTGAATCCTGTCCACGCCGACGCAACCTTCTTCCTAAAACTTTAATTGAAGAAACGGTAATCAAAATAACGATTGCTTCTGGAATGATCCTTTTATAGGTTTTTACTCCTTGGTAATCTATCCGCAGGATTGCCGGATCATCACTTTTTAAGGCCTGCTTAACTGCTTCTTTACTATTACCATAGTAATTTCCATAAACGAAAGCCCACTCTAAAAACTCGCCTTGATCACGTTTTTCCTTAAATTCCCGTTGAGAAACAAAATGATAAGGATATCCCTGTTTCTCCCCTGGTCGCATGGGACGAGTGGTGGTCGTAATCACCCAATTAAAATCAAACTTTTCCGCTTTCAGTCCTTCAATGACCGAATCTTTTCCACTCCCGGTAGATGGTAACCCAGAAATAATGAACAACTTAGACATACGCACCTCCTATTTTATTTAAAAACTTTTTTAAATCCATTGGCAAATCACTGCTGAATTCTTGCCATTGTTTTTTAAAATCATAAAAACCAAGATACGAAGCGTGTAAAAAAATGCGGTTTAACTCTTTATTTATTTCTATTTTTTTATTTTTTAATTTACCATAACGTTGATCGCCAACAATTGGACAACCAATAGCCTTGAGATGAACTCTTATTTGGTGGGTCCGGCCGGTTAGAGGCAAAACTTGTAAAAGAGTAAAATTTTCAAATCTTTGGATAATTTTATATTTAGTAAGAGCTTGTTTTTCGTGTTTAATTTTTCTTCTATACGTTACTGCGACGATCTTGCCTTTTTTAGTTCGACCTAAGGGCAAATTAATTTCACCCCTTTCTTCCGACGGTGATCCGTAAACTAAAGCTATATATTCTTTTTTAATTTTTCTATTTTTAAATTCTCCAATCAAATGTTGATACATCTCTAAAATTTTAGCGATAACCATTATTCCAGAAACCTCTTTATCTAATCGATGAACAATTCCAGGTCTATCTTTATTTCCAATCATTTTTATTTCCGGATAAAATTCAATTAACCAATCACTCAAAGTATCTATTTTTTGATATTTAGTTGAATGGGCCAATAACCCGGCCGGCTTATTAATCACTAAAAATTCTTTATTCTCATACAGTATATTGATTTTTGTTAAAATGTCAATCATAATGCATAGTTTATCAAAATTAAATTAAAAGAAAAGGGTCCCGATCATATGGGACCCTTTTTTATTTTATTCATTGGCATTAAGCCATTTTTCAAAATCTTCTATTATTTTAAGATTAGTTTTTGCCATTTTTATTGGATCTGCTTTTACTCCATAAAAAGCAGTTTCGGTTTTTATAATTCTCTGTTTAATCGAAGTAACATTTAAAACTACCACTCCGAAGTCAACAATTTTCAATTTTCCTCTTTCAAAACCACTGTCTCTTTTAATGGTACCCAACTGCACACAAACACGTTGGCCAAGTTCAGGGCTCCATTCCTCTAAAGCTTCAGCGGTGTGGAAATTTCCTTCAAATACAATCTGACTTTCAGTGGCCATTGCCAGTACAGACTGGAGTCGAATTGAAGTTGTCTTCGTTCGCGCCATCTCCGGATGATAAAGTTGAGCAATCAGTCCAGATGGAAATTTATATTTTTGACCCGGTTCCAATTTGATTAATTTTTCCCGAACCAAATCAAAAAGATTAGGAATATTAAGACCGGCTTTAAATAATACCTGATTAAGATGTTTAATGATAAAATCTTTAAGTGTTTTGTCAAAAGATGATAAAGCTGTAAAACCAGATCGCTCAGTCCATCGACAATGATTACCTTTAATGCGGATAAACTCAATTAAAGCTTGATTAATCACGCTGATAATTTCTTCCTGACTAAAACGATTTTTGTTTTTATATTTTTTTACTTTCTGTAAAAAATCATTAATTCGAACATCAAACACCTGCATAATCACTGATCCAACTAAATAGGTGGCTAAATTTTCCTGCCAATCATAGCTAGCTGGTCTATCTCGACTGGTCAGCATTTCACCCCTGAGCCATAGATCATGATATAAACCTTCAATAAAATCACCGCAACCGATAAGTCGCTCAATATCATTGTTTAAAATGAGTTTAGGGACTTCATCGCGAAAAAATTTCATATCAGTATGTTTACATCCAGCATGTAAACAACAAAAGGCTAAAGTTTTATCTACGCCGTTGACTGAATTTAAAAAATTATATCTGAATTTTGACTGAAACCATTCTAAGCCAAAGAAATAACGGTTGGAACCCTTGGGCATGTAAATACCAGGCCAAAATTTACTTCTTCTTTTTTCCTGAAGTTCATTAATGGCCTTTTCTAATCCATCCCGACTATAACCAGTTTCATCTTCCAACTGGCCAATAGTTAATGCTCCTCGTTTCTTTAGGGCCCTAATAACTGACCGATGTATTTTAGTTGATCCACTAGGCGCTTTAACTAGATTCCATTCATTGGCGATTAAATCTTTAAAACTGTACGTGGTAACGGTT
>JACZVN010000108.1 GCA_022572625.1 Patescibacteria group bacterium
GGGTTGGAGCCCGACTCGATCGTGGCGCCGACCGATTGGACGATGATCACCATCCAGTTGGACGCCGATCAACTTGGATCCTACAGTGGCGAGTTGTCCTTTACGAACAATGACGGCGATGAAGGTCTTTACAACTTCACCATCACCGGCGTGGTCGTTGATCCCGAGCCGGAGATCCACGTCTACGACCCGACGACCGAGGAGGAGCGGGCGGTTTTGATAATTTTGGTGATTGGGCTAGCTATGCCGAGGCAATGCGCGGATCTGGTCAAAGAGTAGATTCAGAGAATATTAATTTTGGCAATTTAGGAGATCTTTTTGGAGATCTTTTTAGCTTTGGTGGTGGGGCAAGAACTTCCCGTACCCATCAAGGTCAATCAATTAAAATAGAATTAGTCGTTGATTTTCGTGAGGCCGTTTTTGGGGTGGTCAAAGAAATTTTTTTAGAACGATATATTAAATGTGATCAGTGCCAAGGTCAAGGAAACGAGCCGGGCAGCAAGTTAATTACTTGTAATCGTTGCCGAGGAAGTGGGCAAGTTGTTCAAACTCAATCAACGTTTTTTGGCACTTTTAAGACGGCCGGCGTTTGTTCAGAATGTCATGGCCAGGGCCAAATACCAGAGAAGAAATGTCGTCAGTGCCAAAGTCATGGCCGAATAAGGAAACGAGCCGGGGTAAAAATAAATATTCCGGCCGGTATTAATCATGGCCAGACCATTAATGTGGCCGGGCAAGGTCAAGCTGGAGAAAAAGGAATTCCTTCAGGTGATTTATATGTTACCATTTCAATTCGACCGGATTCTGAATTTAATCGTCAGGGCAATGATATTTTTTATGAACAGGAAATATCTATTTCGCAAGCTGTTTTAGGCGATAAAGTTGATATTAAAACTATTGATGGAGAAGTAAAATTAAAAATTCCGGATGGCACGTTATCTGGGCAGGAATTTATTTTACGCGGTAAGGGCGTGCCCTATTTATCTTCCAGTAGAAGGGGAGATCAAATAGTGAAAATAAAGATTAAAATCCCTAAAAAATTAACTAGAAGTCAGAAAGATTTATTTAAAAAGTTAGCTGAAAATGACCTATAATCTGATTTTAGCTTATTAAGGGATTGATTTTTTCCGAAAATCTGCTAAAATACTGATATCAATGATTAAAAGGGCTTAAAAAATAGTAAAATTAAAATTTATTATGGTTGATTTATTGGAGTTTTTATCAGCTATTCCCAATAATGTTTTGTACTATATCTATGTATTTTTTTCTGAAACATGGTGGTTTTGGCTTCTTGTTATTTTATTGCCAATTTTCCATTCTACTTGGCTTTACTACCGCCAATTATTATATAAGAAAAAACAAGAATATATTTTACTAGAACTGCAAATTCCCAGGGAGATTAGTAAAAATCCTTTAGGAATGGAACAAGTTTTAAGAACCATGTGGGGATTACGAAACACAGCCGAAGATATTGCTGAACGATATTGGAAAGGCGAGGTCACTAGATGGTTTAGTTTAGAAATGGTCAGTTTTGGCGGAGAAACTCATTTTTATATTAGAACCTACAAAAAACAAAAAGAATTGGTCAAAGCCGCTTTTTTAGCCTACTATCCCGATATAGAAATTCTAGAAGTAGAAGATTATATTGGGAAGTTACCTAAGAATTTAAATGAGTTGAACGAAAAGGGGCTTAATTTATGGGGCAGTGAAATGATTTTAGATAAGCCAGCCGCTTACCCTATTAAAATGTATGATGAATTTGAAAGTCCTTCCGATGAAAAAAGTTTTGATCCTATTTCTTCGTTTTTAGAGGTTTTAGGAAAAATAAAAAAACATGAAATAGTCGGGATCCAAATGAATATTGCACCCAGCCCTCCTAATTGGAGCCGGCACTGGCAGGGGTTAATTCACCAGCTGCGCAAGCCAAAAGAATTTAAGACTGGTAAATTAACCAAGGAGGGTATCCCAGAAGTTCAAAAATTAACTAGTACCCCCGGAGAAATAACCGCCCTTAAATCAATAGAAGAAAATCTTTCTAATTTAGCCTTTGATACAATAATTCGTTTTATTTATGTTTCTCCCCAGGCTATTTTTTATGACAGTTTTGCCCGCCGAGGAATTACCGGGGCTTTTAATCAATATTCATTTTTAAATTTAAATTCTTTTCGTCAGAATTTTAAAATGAGTACCAGAACTAGACTTTTTTTAAGTCCATTTGTTTTTCCAACCCTACGCAATGCTTTACGAAAACATCGAATATTAAATTTTTATCGAGAACGCACCATGCCCGAGAAAACATTTATCGGGAAACTCTTAAGTTCCCATCCCTTAAATTGGAATTTTCATTCAAAAGTTATTCAGTTAAATGTTAAGGCGCTGGCTACTCTTTTTCATCCCCCAACTCGATTTGTCCTGACTACACCACACATGATAAGAGTTGAAAGTCGAAAGGCTTCTCCTGAGGCAGGATTACCTATTTTTGAAAAAAAAGAAGGTGATTTAGAAAAATTTGGCTATTAACTTAAATTTATATGATCGATATTAATCCTTTTGCTAACTTTTTTTTAGAGCCAGGTTGGTTCCAAGCTTTTTTTTATATTTGGCAGAACCTTATCCGTTATAGCGTGCTGATTTTAGATGCGGCATTAATCTTGGGCATATTT
>JACZVN010000006.1 GCA_022572625.1 Patescibacteria group bacterium
ATTTGTTTTTCCGCTTTTAAATAATAAGACTGATTTTCCTTAAATTTCGGCTCATACGGCTGACCCATCCATTTAGCTACCCCGGCAATACCTTGGTAACCCATTTTTAATAAATTTGAAAAAAGTTTATTTTCAATTAAATCGTCAACACAAATCCGAGTAAAACCATTTTGAGCTAATTTTTTAGACCAATATGTTTTTCCGCTGCCTGACATGCCGATTAAAGAAATAATCATAAGTATTTCTTTTTAACCATTAGCTCGGCATTTAAAATCGCCCCGCCAGCCGCGCCGCGAATCAAATTATGAGAAAGAATAACAAACTTATAATCAAAAACAGATGATGGCTGAAGTCGGCCGATGCTGACGGCCATTCCTTTATCAAGGTCGCGCTGGAATTTTGGCTGGGGCCAGAAATCTTCTTCAAAATAATAAATAGGCTGTTTCGGTGCCATGGGTAAATCTAAACGTTGAGGTTCGCTTGAAAAATTTTGCCAAGCCGCCTTAATTTCTTTAATTGAAACCTTTTTCTTTAATTTTACCGAGACACACTCAAGATGGCCATGACTAACGGCCACTCGATTACACTGAGCGCTAATTTTAATGTCATGATATTTAAGCGCCCCTTTAGAATAAGTCCCAAAAATCTTTAAGGGTTCATCTTCAAGTTTATCTTCTTCTCCAGAAATAAAAGGAATAACATTGTCTAACATATCTAAACTGGCCAAACCAGGATAACCAGCGCCGGAAAGCGCTTGTAAGGTAACCACGCTGACTTCTTTGACCCCAAAATTATCAATTAAAGGCTTAAGGGCAATCACTAACCCAATCGTTGAACAATTTGGATTGGTGACAATCTTGCCCTGATGCGGCTGCTTTTTAACTAAATCAAGATGCTGATAATTAATTTCCGGCACTAATAACGGGACGTCTTTATCCATCCGATGATTTTTTGAATTTGAAACTACCGTATATCCAGATTGAGCAAATGTTTCCTCAATTTTACCAGCCACGCTGGAATCCAGACTTGAAAAAACAATTTGACAATCAAAATTTGGCTTACAGGGTTTTATTTTCAAATTGGCCATGGCCGCCGGGATGGGCGCGGTTCCATGCCAATTAACTGCCTTTTTATAAACCTGTCCCACTGAACGCTCAGAAGCAGCTAAAGTAGTGACATTAAACCAGGGGTGATTAGCTAAAAGTTCGATAAATTTTTGGCCAACCATCCCAGTCGCTCCTAAAATTCCAACTGGAATTTTATTTTTTAATGATACATTTTTCATAATTATCTATTTTATTTTTAAATTAAAATTACGGACAATATCCACTAACACGCCGGCGGCCGTTACCTCAACGCCAGCGCCCGGACCTTTAATCACCAAAGGTCTTTCTTTATAACGCTGGGTCGTAATTGAGATAATATTATCACTGCCAGTAAGCGTGTAAAAAGGATGATTGTGACTAACTTCTTGCAATGAAACTTCAGCCTGGCCTTTTTCAAGTTTGGCAATATAACGTAGAACTTTATTTTTTTGAACCGCCTGCTTTTTTAAATCTTCAAAATAATCGTCTAATTCTGGCAATTGAGCTAAAAATTGATCAACTGATTTTATTCTTAGGTATTTTTTGGGCACTAAATTTTCAAAATTAATATCTTCTAATTCTAAAGAAAATCCTGCTTCTCGGCCTAAGATAAGTAATTTCCGGGCCACATCCAGCCCGCTTAAATCATCTCTGGGATCTGGTTCAGTATATCCTTTTTCTTTAGCTTGCTTTACGATTTGACTAAACTTTGTTTGACCGGTAAATGAATTAAAAATATAACTTAGGGTTCCAGATAAAACCGCTTCAATTTTTATAATCTTATCACCACTTGAAATAAGATTATTAATAGTGCTGATAATTGGCAGTCCGGCTCCAACATTTGTTTCATAAAAAAAGGCAACCTTATTTTTAAGGGCAATCTCTTTAAGTTCTTGGTAAATTTGATAAGTTTTTGAATTGGCTATTTTATTTGGAGTAACAATTGAAATACCCGATCGCATAATATCTTGATAATGGGACGCGATAAATTCACTAGCAGTGCAGTCAACAAAAACACTGTCCCCTAAGTCAAATTTTTTTATTTTTTCTACAAAATCCTTTGTATCCATTGCTTCTAAAGAATCTTCCAATTCTTGCTCCCAATTACTTAAGGAAATTCCTTGATGGTTAAAAACCATTTTTCTGCTATTGCCCAGAGCAATTAGACGGATATTTGGCCATGATTTTTTAATCTGCTTCAATAGTGTTTTCCCAATATTGCCTGTTCCAAGCATAAATAAATCAAGCTTATTTTCCTTTGGCATAAAAAAGGTCTGATGGATGGTATTAAGAGCCCTGACTTCATCTTCCTTATTAATAACAATAGAAATATTTAACTCAGACGATCCCTGAGCAATCGCCACCACATTTATCCTGTTTCGACCAAGGGTCTGAAATAATTCTCCTGAAACGCCAGGTTTTCTTCTCATATTTTCTCCAACGATTGCGAGAATTAATAAATTATCTTCAATTGCAACCTGATCAATAAAATGCTGTTTGATTTCAAAAGAAAATTCTTCAGCCACTGCTTTTTTTGCTTTTTGAATAACCCTAGAATCTATGGCGCAACAGATTGAATGTTCGGAAGACGCTTGAGATATGAGAATAACACTTATCTTCTCCTTGGCTAAAGCCCCAAATAAACGCTGAGAAATTCCGGCCACCCCAATCATCCCCGCTCCCTGAACTCGCAATAAAGCAATCTGCTCAACTGAGGTAATGCCCTTGATTGAAAAATCGGTTGGATCTGCTTGGTCACTGATAAGGGTGCCGCTAAATTTAGGATTAAAACTGTTTCTTATTCGGATAGGAATTTTTTTATCTAAAACCGGGCGGATAGTTGGAGGATAAATTACTTTTGCCCCAAAATGAGACATTTCCATCGCTTCCTCATAGGTCATAGTTTTAATTGGAAACGCATTAACCACTTTTCTTGGATCAGTCGTCATTACCCCATCAACATCCGTCCAAATTTCCACTTCATCTACTGACAGGGCGGCCCCAAATAAGGCGGCGGTAAAATCTGATCCTCCCCGTCCTAAAGTCGTGGTCTGGCCTTTCTGAGAACTGGCAATAAACCCGGTAATAACCGGCAAACTTTTGGCTACTTTAAAATAATTTTTAATCTGGCGATAGGTTACTTTGTAATCCACCTGGGCCGCGCCAAAACTATCATCAGTTCTAATAAATTTTCGCGCGTCTAAAAATTCAGCTTTAAGACCTTGATTTGTAAGCGCCTGGCTAATAATGTAGGCAGACAGCCATTCGCCAAAACTCATCACTAAATCAAGATCTTTTAAAGACAATTCTTTTTTAGAAAAAATAGCAGCCAGTTCTTTTTGGAGTTCCCTAAACTTTATTCTGATAATATTTAAAACTTGACTCTGGTTTTGCTTAGTAATAAGAGATTCAACCGTATCAAGATGCCTTTTTTCTAATTCTTTTAATAATTTCTTGTAATTCTTTCTTTGGGCGGATAAAGACGCAATTTGGATAAGCTGATCAGTCACTTCTCCTAGAGCCGAAAAAACAACCGCAATTTGAGAATGATCTTTTTGGGATTTAATAATAATCTTAATTACTTTTTTAATCCGTTCGGGCGTATTTAAAGACGTCCCGCCAAATTTTAATATTTTATTCATACTTCAATGTTATTATTTTTTGACTATAACTTGAAATTAACTAAAAAATCGACTTCTTGACTGAAGTCGATTGTGAGAATAAGTTTCAAACACAACAAACTTCAGCTACCGGTAGTTGTTGTTGTTGTATTGGTGATAATAAATTTTTTGAAAATTATTCTTTGATTCATAGAAGCTATTTAATTACTTTTAATAGTATAACATAAAAATTTATACCAAACCTGTGGATAAATAAAAGATAAGACGGATAATATCTATTTCTCTTTTTTATCAAATAAGAGAAAAGAATCAGATTTATTAATTTTGAAAAAATCCCAGGGACTGCGGACCAAGAACTGCCAATCTTCCGGCACCTGGCCGTGAAAATCACTGCCAACGGTGATCAATAGATCTAATTCCTTAGCCAGTATTTGCCAATGCTCTATTTGCTGCCATGAATGATGGGACGAAATTGCTTCAAGGCCAGCTAAACCAAAATCTTTGAGCTCAGAAACAATCTGATCTTCGCGCCAAGAAAGATGTTGACCAGGATGAGCTAAAACTGCTTTACCACCAGCCTGCTTAATTAACTTAATTGCCTTTTCAATCGGCATTTCTGCTTCCCTATAAATTGGACATTTATTTTTATAGGGAGAAAAATTACCTTTATTCTCTTTATAAAAATACTTGGCAATAATTTCGGTAATTGGGATAATCTTGCCTTGATGCCAATTAAAATCTTTTTTAATCCGTTCCCAATTTTGAGCATCTTTTGGTAATAAACCGGCAATATTTGCCATACCAATATAAGCGGCCGGGCCGGCAAAAGCATCTTTTTCTTCTATTTTCCATCCATCATTTTTTAAAATATTAATTGTTTCTTTAACCTGAGGAAGATGTTTTTCTTGTAGCTCTTTTAAAATTAGATTTAAATCTTGATCATCTGGATTAAAATCATAACCCAAAAGATGAAGACGTTTATCCTTATAATTAGTATAAATTTCTACCCCGGTTACGACGTTTAACCCCAATGATTGTCCAGCCGTCATAAATTCTTGATAGCCATTAATGGCATTATGATCAGTTAAACAAACCGTAGCTAAGCCGATTTCTTTGGCTTTTTTAGCTAGATCAGCTGGAGAATCAATCCCGTCAGAATAATAAGAATGAAAATGTAAATCAATCATCATAAATTTATTTTAATAATTTTAATTTAGTTTCGGCTTCTGATAAAAGCTTAGTAAGGCCGCGTTCCTTATATTCTTGATTCGGCTCGACAAGAGAAAGGATAGCCGCCATTTCTAATATTTTCTGAATTTCAAAATAAAGCAAGTGTCTATTTTCTTCCTCTGTCGGACCGCCCTGGGAATCAAAATATGATTTTAAAAATAATTTCCTAATTTTTTCAGCCCGAGATAGAAAATCAGGCGCGTAATAACGGAACATTGAATCATTTTGGGCTAAAAATCCGCCGACGTCTTCTAAATTATCGCCGGCAAAAGCATAGCCAAAATCAATAATTATAATTTGATCTTTATTTTTAATAATATTACCCCAGTGAAAATCTCCGTGAACAATCTTAAATTGAGACGATTTTAAAAAAATATTTTGATTTTTTTGTTTGAAAACCCAAAGCGCTTTTAAAAGCCGGGAAAATTCTGGACAAAATTTAGAGCCACATTTTTTAACTAGGAAAAACCAATGCCGGCGCTCTTGTTTTTGTTTTTGGATATCTTTAACTGGTAAAAATCTAGGTTGAGGTGTTTGATGAATCTGTTTTAGATATTTAGCAATTAAACTAATAAATTTTAAATGTTGAACTGAGCTCTTTTTCCAAAATAGCTCTTCAAAAGAAATACCCGGAGCTTCTTGATAAAAAAATATATTTAAAGGTTTAAAATAATCTAAAGGAACAGGCACACCTTGACCTAATCCATACTTTTTAAGCCAATTAAAAACTAACCATTCTCTTTGCGGTGTATCTTGGGATTGATGAATCTTGGCTCGCACCACCTTTTGCCCTTGATTAGTGCTTAATTCGTATTTAAGACTCATATTTCTAAACCGGCCCCTAAAATTTCTAACCAAATTAATTTTTAAATCAATTAATTTTTCATTTTTAGATAAGAATTTTTGTTTTCTTTTTTTAAAAAAAGAAAACATATAATCTTTATTTAAGACTTTTTTAGTATTTATTTTTCGGCTAATTTTAACAAAAATCATTTTTTTATTTTTTCTTTGGTTTATAGCCAAATATCTTAAATTTAAAACCTTGACCATCTTTAGAAGCTTGATAAGGAATCTGGACTACTAAATTTCCAGTTTTATTTTTCCCTCCTGAACGACGGCTCGGCTTAAAAAATATTGGTGACCACTTATTAATTTCTAATAAAACAGCTAATTTCAACCACCGGCCCTGGGATAAATCATTAGTTTTTAAAAGTTTTAAAAACTTAGCTAATAAACTGCGCGGGTTAACAATTATTTTTAATTTTCGACGATTAAATTCATAAGTACATTGTCCAGGCTGATGATAAAGGCCATTTTTAGGAAATCTAGCCAAACTCACAGCATCCCAACCGCTTTCGCCAGGTAAATGTTCAATGTATTTTCCTGGCACTTCACAAAGATAAAAATTATCATATTCATCACGGAAAAATCCTAAAGGATGTCCCATTTTCTTTTTAGCTAAAGCACTTTTGACTTCATTAAATAGCTGAGCCGGCTGCTTTTTCTTAAATTCTTTTTCTTTAAAACTAATAAAATGCTGTCTGGCAAACTTAGAAAACTCGCCTGGTCCATACTCCCAATAATCTTTAAGCGAAGGGAGTTGCCGTAATCGCCCTAAATCATCAACCACGTGTAAAACATCATAAATATCCAGACCGCTTTTTAATTTATAAATGGCGTCCCGCCATTTGATCGCTTTTTCAAATTCTTGAGATTTAATTGCTTTATTCATTTCATCCTCAAACTCTAAAATCACGGCATTAAATTGACCAGCTAAAACTCTTTTTTGAAAAGGCCGCTGTTTAACTGTTTGATATTCCTGACGATAGGCCTGACGAATTTTTCCACTTCGCTGCCATTCAAAAGCTAAATCTATAATTTGACGATAATATTCTATGGCTTTTTCTTTATTCTGATTTGAAATATGAGGAATAGAAAAAACCAGATCTTTAAGCATAAAAGCGCCCTGTTCAACCATTTCCAATGACCACCAGGGCCGAGCCGAGGCCCACCAATATTGATCTGACTGCAAGGCTCGATCTAATTTCTCCCGTATTTTTTGATACCAACTAGCCTGTTGATTAAGTTTTTTGACTACATTAATGACAAAATACATAAAATCCCATTGAAACTGATGAATGGGATTTTTCGGATTCGACCAAAGGGTAAAAGAATGGACTTTTTCTTTAGTTAGCCAAAAATCTTGTTCTTCAGAAGACCAAGTACTATCACGAGGCTCAATCTCTTGGGCTACACTGAATTCTTTGATTAATTCAGAAACAAAAACTTTATTAATTTTTTTATCATTATAAATCTGAAAAAGGAGTTTTTCTAAACCGGGGCGATGATGGCCAAAAGTTTCTGCATCCATTACGGTTAAAAGATAGCGGTCTTTTTTTAATTCTTCAGGGCTAATTTCTTCAATAAAAGATCTGACACTTCGGGCAATGGCTGAAAGGATTAAAACACTAATTTTTTTATCCCGTAAAATAATTTTAAAATCGTCTAAATCTTTAATTTGATAAATCTTTTTAAAATCTTGTTTTTGCGGACAAGCTAATTCTTCAGCCAAAATCCAATTAAAACCGAAATCTTTAGCCGCCTGAACAACTTTTTTACTATAAGCTAATTCAGGTGAAAAAAATCCTTTAGGTTGCCAAGCTTGACCAAAATACTTCTTATTAGTCTTTTCATTTAATTCAATTTGTCTTTTAATCTCTTCTCTGGGAAGCAGTGGTAAAAAAGGGTGATACTTTACTCCACCGGTAAATTCAATCTGCCCTTGCTGGGCAAAAGCTTTAATACTTTCGATCACGTCTAGATACCCATTTTTAGCCAATAATTCAGTTAATCCAGCATTAATATTAATAGTTAATTTCATTTTAGGATTAGAAGCTAAGCCACCGATAACCTGGCGGTAACTTTCATTAACAATTCGCTCTAAAATATCCAGCTGCTGGTTATAGGGCTGATAAAAATGTAAAAAAAATCCCCACTTCATGATAAATTTACTAATTAAACAATTTATATTTTAATATTTTAACACAATGAACAAAAATAAAAAGAGGGCCATTAATTAAACCCTCTTAATAAATGTATACTCTATTTGGTCAGCTATAATCCCCTTGAAGATAACGAAACATCGTCCGGGCGCAAAAAAACATAGCAACCACTGCTGGTATAAGAGCAAGGCCGGTATCTTGATAAAAGCCATAGAATAATGCCAGGACAACTATTACTATGTTAATAATAACTCTAATCATTAATCCCTCCCATTGATTGTTAATTTTCATCTATGATATCAAATTTTGAGACTTTTGTCAATGATCATTTTTTCCAGAGCCGGGTAGACTATATTTTTCAAAGTTTTTTCCGCGTAACGATAATTAGACCAATTTCTTTTAACCAGATAGTGCCAGCCTACACAAGAATGAACAGCCGGAAAAGTCTCAAAGCATAAATTTTTAAATTGCTGATTTTTTAGAGCCTTTTTTATTCCGCCCAATTGTTTAACTCTTTTTTGAAAAGCCAGATCAAACTCTTTAATTAATCCATGCCACTGGATAATTTTTTTTCTTCTCAATTCTGTGCGTTCGCGCCAAATCCGACCCTGTTTATTTGGCTGCCACCAGGGAAAAGGATCGCCTAAAGTGGAGGTCATTTCCCAGGCACTGGGTAAAATTTTGGAAATTGGGATAACTTTAGAATCAGTCCAATCAAACTGCGATGGCAAACAAAAATCTATTTGACTTTTAGAATCTAAAAAAACGCCCATTTCTTTAGCCTGACCTATTTTTCTTAATCCTTGCCTTGATCCAGCATTTTCCCAGTCTCTCATTAAAACTAGATCATCTAAAGCAGTGAATTTTTGAAATTCGTAACCTTTTAAAAATCCTAAAAGCTCAATAAATCTTTGATGGGAATGAACTGTTTTTCGCACTTGAGAAAAAACTAGCTCTTTAGGTAAATACTTGGGCCGGCGTTTATATTTTGATTTACCGTGAGCATTATCGGCGTTCATAAATATATTTTTAAATATGGTACTGAAAACAATCGCTTTTTGATCGCCATCAGCAAATCTAATTTTAACCGGGCCGCTATAATTATTATACCCCAAAGACTTATCCGGAATCAGTAGAATAAGATCGGGGAAAACCTGATGAACAATATTTAAGGTTCTTTTATCTATTGCTCCTTCTGGCGGCCAAAACCAAGTGGCTCGGCCTAAATATCTCTCAATTATTTCTTGATCTAAAATTAGCTGAGCTTTAATCAAATCATCGCTGATCATCGACAAAATCGGGTGAGCATAGGCACTGATACCAATCTCAATATGCTTTTTTTGGTTAGCAATTTCTAAATTTTTTAAAACCTTTCTAGCTGATTCTTTTATTTCTGGATCAGCTGATAACCAAGACTTAATAGTCCATCCTTGAAGCTGAACGCCCCGAGAAATTAATCCTTTTTTCATTGATAAAGAAGTGGGTAAGAAAACATCATTTAAATTTCTTCTTACCCACCCCGAAATTTTTAATTTTGGATCAAATGGCTGATAACCATGGATCAAATCATACAAAATCATAATTTAAAAAATCAAAATTGAGTTATTTTATAACGGCCGGATTTTTTTCTTTGATCCAACTCATTAAGTATATTTTGGATTAAACTTTCAGCTTTATTTTTTATGGCTGGATTAATATTTGTTTTTAAAAGTTGAATAATTTCTGAAAATCGTTTAACTCCTTTTTCGATCATGCCCGGCCCCCACCAAGGTCGAGCTGAAGCCCACCAATATTGATCTGACTGCAAGGCTTGATCTAATTTTTCCCGTGCTTTTTTATAATTGCTATTATCTTGATCAGTTTGAATGATTTTAATCACTAGATTTGTTAATTGCCATTGTAATTGATGTAGTTTATTGGCCGGGTCAGACCAGAGCGGATAGGGAATTTTATTTTCAAGATCTTTTATTTCCGTTGACCAACTTGATGGCAAGGGTTCAATCTCTTTTATTAAATCACTTTTTAAAATATCTAAATATTCAGTATAATTAATACTTTGAATTCTTTGATCGGCTAAAAGTTTGGCCCATAATTCAGCTAAATGCTTTTGGTGATGGCCTAAATTTTCACCATCAAAGGCGGTGACTAAAAACTTAGTTGAACGCTTATCTTTCTCAATGGCAGAAAAAAACTTATCAACTGAATCCAACCAAGAACTAAAAAAAAGTGAGCTTAAATTC
>JACZVN010000109.1 GCA_022572625.1 Patescibacteria group bacterium
TGGCAAAAGGACCGCTAAAACAATATATTCAGCAATGGTTTCTTCAAATAAGCTGATAGTGTAAGCGGCTAATAGGGTAGTGGCTAAGTTTATTAAAAGCCAGGGAGACCGTAATTTAGTTGAGGTTAGGATTGAGGTAGAAATATGTTCTTCCTTGCCTAAGTTAGCTAAACGATAAATATCTTCAGTTGCCTCTTCATATAAGACGTCAATGGCATCATCCACCGTAATCTGTCCAATTAACTGATGGTGTTCATCAATAACGGGCAGGGCTAGAAGATTATATTTGGCAATCATTGAACTGGCTTCTTCTTGATTTTTATCGGCGCTGACAGAAATTGGATCTTGATGCATAATGGCTAATAATTTTTGATCTTTTTGCGCCATCACCAGTTCTTTAAAAGAAACGACCCCAACTAATTTTTGGTGGTTATCAATAATATAGACGTATAATATTTCTGGTTTTTTTTCCAGTTTTTTTAAAAAATCAATGGCCTCCTGGGAAGTCATATCTTCTGAAAGAGCCAAGAAATCAGTGGTCATAATCCCACCAGCGGTGTCAGAGGCAAAACCCAATAATTTGGAAACGGCCATTTTTTGCGGTTTGGTTAGTTTTTCCAGTAATTCCTGCTGTTTTGTTTCTTCCAATAATGAAAGTAAATCAACCGCATCGTCTGGATTCATATCTTCTAAAATGTTAATTAATTCTTGCTCAGTGATTAAAGAGAGAAATTTAGAAAGGTTTTCTTCCTCTAATTCAGAAATAATTAAAGCTAATTTTTTATTTTTTAAAATACTTTTCGTAAACCATTTTTTTTCTATTTCAGGTAAATAATTAAATAAAATAGCTAAATCAGCCGGCTGCATTTTTTGCATCGCATTAAAGGCTGGATTAAAAGCTCGACGCCTAATTAGGCGCAAAAGAACTTCCTGGGCTTTATTTAATGATTTATTCATAGTTTTATTTTTAGCAGATTTTTAGCTTCAAGTCAAGTTAAATTTTAGGGCCTTTTCTTTTTTTAGCTTGTTTTTTCATTTAAATATAGTAAAATATAAAAAGTTATGAAAATTGCACACCTTATTTCAACTTTCCCGCCATATGCTGGAGGTATGGGAAATACCTGTTTATCTGAAATTAAAGGTTTAGTTAAATTAGGACATAAAATTACTGTTTTTACTCCGGAATTTGGTCAAAATAGCTATCATAGTCAAGAAGGTTTTAAGGTTAAATATCTAAAGCCATTATTTAAATATGGCAATGCCGCTTTTGTCCCTCAGATAACTAAAGAATTAAATGATTTTGATATTATTCATTTACATTGGCCATTTATCGGTGGGGCCGAAAAAGTCTTGTTTTGGAAAAAATTTAATAAGTCCAAGTCCAAGCTAATTGTTCAATATCATATGGATTTAGTCGATACTGGTTGGCGGGGCTTAATTTTTAAGGTTTATAACCTTTTTTTTAATTCATTCTTTATTACCCAAGCAGAAAAAATTTTAGTTTCTTCTCTTGACTATGCCCGCCATTCTAAAATTAAAAAGTTTTTATTTCAAGATCAAGAAAAATTTATTGAATTTCCTCTCGGGGTTGATTTAAACCAATTTTCCCCTCAGCCTAAAAATCAAAGGTTATTAGAAAAATATAATCTTCAAGCAGATGATAAGATTGTATTATTTGTCGGTGGGCTTGATCGAGCCCATTATTTTAAGGGAGTGTCAGGGTTAATTAAAGCTTGGTTCAAAATAAAAAATCAACATCCTAAAGCTAAATTACTGATTGTGGGAGAAGGGGAGTTAAAAAAGAATTATCAAAAATTAGCTCGAGATTTAGGCATAGATAAAAAAATTATTTTTGTTGGTCGAGTTGAGGATCAAGCTCTACCGCAATATTATAATCTGGCCGATATTTTTGTTTTACCTTCAACCACTCGCTCAGAAGCCTTTGGTTTAGTTTCTTTAGAAGCCATGGCCTGCGCCAAGCCAATTATTGTTTCTGATTTACCCGGTCCTCGAACCTTAGTCGAAAATAATGGCTTAATAGTCAGACTTAAAGATGTGGAGGATTTAAGCCAAAAATTAGATCAGTTGTTAAAAAATAAAACACTAGCTCAACAGCTTGGCCAAATAGGTAGAAAACGGGTTGAACAAAAATATAATTGGTCTAAAATAGTTGAAAAGTTAAATAAAATTTATAATGGGGTTAAGAATAATTAATAAAATTAAGCAAGATCGGCATTTTATTTTTACCGTTATTAGTCTGTTAGCGGTGGCGGTCTGGTATTTTAATTTTACCTATTGGCAAAATTATATTATTTATGGTTTAGCGCTAATCATCTATGGGACGATCAATTCAGCTGGCTTGGGTAAAATTTTAACTCGCTATGGTTTTGAAAAAGAAATCCAATTTATTTTTGGAGTTTTTTTATTGATTTTTTTAATTGCCTTTGGCATGGCCATTCCGATTGTTTTGTATAAAGTAACCCAGTTTTATTTATTGGGTTTGCTTTTATTTTTAAGTTTGGCCATTTCTTTCTGTTCATAAAAATTAAAGACTAAACCACCGATTTCATATTTTTCAGAAAAAT
>JACZVN010000110.1 GCA_022572625.1 Patescibacteria group bacterium
CTTTAATATTATCTGAAAGGCCGGGTAGATATTGATCTTGACCTAAAATTACCGAGAAATTTTTGATTTGACCCTGATCGAGTGGAACTCTATCAATGAATAAATTTAAATCTACTTCCACTCTGTC
This sequence comes from Patescibacteria group bacterium, assembly GCA_022572625.1. Lineage (GTDB taxonomy): Bacteria > Patescibacteriota > Patescibacteriia > UBA2591 > UBA6264 > JACZVN01. The sequence goes on from JACZVN010000110.1 coordinate 128, forward strand.
TCCTAATTGACTATTTCGATTGACGAGGATTTCTTTGCGTCTAGTCCATTGTAGTTCTTTTAAGGATTTATCTATCTCTGAATTTCCTATTTTTTTTTCTTTTCTTTTAATTTTAATTTTTTTATAGTCACCCAATTCAACTTCAGGCAGCAAGGGGACTGTCAATTTAAAAATAAAAGGATTATTAGGGGCTAATTTTTGCATTTCAATATTGGCTGGACCAGCTAGTTCAATCTTTTCTGTTCCGTTTATTTTAATAGCTTTAGAAATTATTTCAGGATATTTTTTATTAACTGCTATCTCAGCTGTTTTTTCTAAAATTTTGATTTCATCAACTTGCTGACGCACTAAATGTTTTGGCGCCATACCCCGGCGAAATCCTGAGACAGTAATTTCTTTTCCCAATTCTTCCAATGCTTGATCAGAAAAAGGAGCCATTTCCAAAGTTGAGAGTTCAACCGTTATCTCCATTATATTTTTAGGTAATTTTTTACTGTTAATTTTCATAGATATTAAAGTAACGGAGCAATAATGATGGCAATAATCGACATTAGTTTAATTAAAATATTTAAGCTTGGTCCAGCCGTGTCTTTAAAGGGATCACCCACGGTGTCACCGACAATGGCCGCTTTATGAGAAAAAGAACCTTTGCCGCCTAAATTTCCCTCTTCAATATATTTTTTAGCGTTATCCCAAGCTCCGCCAGAATTAGCCATCATTACTGCCAATAGAAAGCCGGTCACAATTGAGCCAATTAATAATCCCCCCAAAGCTTCTTTGCCCAGGGTAAAGCCAATGATTACTGGAACGAAAATCGTAATTAAGCCAGGTAAGATCATTTTTTTCAAAGCGGCATTAGTAGCAATTTTAATACATTTTTCATAATCAGGTTGAGCTGTGCCTTCCATTAAGCCAGGAATATTTTTAAACTGCCGTCTAACTTCTTGAACGATTTTCCCCGCGCTTTGACCAACGGCCTGCATTGATAAAGAGGAAAATAAAAAGGGCATTAAGCCGCCAATAAATACGCCAATAATGACGATTGGCTGACTAAGATCTAGAATTTTTAAGCCAACGATTTGCAAATAGCTGACTGAAAGCACCAGGGCAGTGAGAGCGGCAGAGCCAATGGCAAAGCCTTTACCAATGGCGGCGGTTGTATTACCGACTGCGTCAAGCTGTTCGGCTCTTTTTCTAGTTTCGTCTCCCATTTTAGCCATTTCGGCAATTCCCGCCGCATTATCAGCCACTGGTCCATAGGTATCAGTGGCTAAGGTGATACCTAGTGTTGAAAGCATACCCACAGCGGCAATGCCAATTCCATAAAGGCCAGCCAGGTGATAGGAAATAAAGATCGTGGTCGAGATAACTAAGACTGGAATAATAGTGCTTTGCATTCCAATACTTAAACCGGTAATAATATTAGTGCCAGCGCCAGTTAAAGAGGATTCAGCTAAACTTTTAGTTGGCCTATATTTCGATGAAGTAAAATATTCGGTGGATAATCCAATTATTAAACCTGAGATTAGGCCGGCGATAATAGCCCCAAAAATTTTAATCGCCTCTGGAGAAACAAATTTTAAAAGAATAAAACTACCTGCTGCCATTAAAATAGAAGCTAACCAAATACCTTTATTTAATAAAGATTGTGGTTCACCTTGTTTAGCAAATATAATAGTTAAATTACCAATTAAACTAACCACAATTCCTAAAGCGGCTAAAAGTTAAGGAATAATAACAGCTTGCGGACCGATTAAAGATACGCTAATTGTTCCTAAAACCATAGTCGCAATTAAGGAATCAACATAGCTTTCAAAAAGGTCAGCTCCCATTCCGGCTACATCCCCCACATTATCTCCCACATTATCAGCAATAACGGCTGGATTTCGAGGATCATCTTCGGGAATGCCAATTTCTACTTTTCCCACTAGATCAGCTCCGACATCAGCCGCTTTTGTAAAAATTCCGCCGCCGACCCGAAAAAAAAGCGCTACTGAGGAGGCGCCAAAACCAAAACCATAGATTATTTGCGGGTCTTTAAAAATAATGTAGAAGATGGTAATACCTAAAACTCCCAGGCTGGCGACGGTTAACCCCATAACTGAACCAGAATTGAAAGCGATTTTAAGAGCCTTGACTAAATTTTTTTGAGCGGCCACAGCAGTTTTTAAATTGGCCGTGGTCGCAATGCGCATACCTAAATTTCCAGCCAAAGTCGAAAAAATAGCTCCGAAAATAAAGGTTATCGCTATTGGCCATTCTAAAAAGAAGACCAAAATTAAACTAACAATGATAACAAAAAGGCTAAGGATTTTGTACTCTTGATTTAGAAAAGTCATTGATCCTTCCTTTATAAGGGAAGCGATTTTTTTAGCTTGTTCATGATCTGATTTTTGTTTTTTAATGTGAATAGCTAAAAAGCCGGCCACTATTAGCCCAATAATAGAAA
>JACZVN010000111.1 GCA_022572625.1 Patescibacteria group bacterium
GCTGATAGATTTTGGCCAAAAGCAAATCGTTTTGAACACAACCAAGAAGAATTATTTTACTCCTAATTCAAGGGCTGATAAATTGATTTGGACCAACCCCTTGGCTTTTCTTCTGGGGGTTATTTTTGACCAGGGCTTGGTTAGGGAACGAGCTTGGGAAATTCCCTATCTTTTAGGGCAAAGAATTGGTCATTTAGATGTTAATAGGTTAGCTAGAATCCATGCGCAAACGATTATTAGAATTTTTAATCAATCGCCAAAACTGCATCGTTTCCCCCAGGTGATGGCCCTGATGGTCAAACAGGCCTGCCAAATGGTGATTAAAAAATATGATCGTTGTCCAGAAAATATTTGGAATAATAATCCTGGTTCAAAAGAGCTATATCAAAGACTGTTGGAATTTAAAGGCATTGGTCAGAAAAAGGCTTCCATGGCGATGAATATTTTAATGAGAGATTTTAATATTGTTTTAAAAGATAAAAAAAGAATTGATGTTTCCTATGATATTCATATTCGGCGGGTATTTTTAAAAACCGGTTTGGTTAAAAAAGATAAGCTAGATTTAATTATTAAAACCGCTCGAGAGCTTAATCCAGAATATCCCGGGATTTTAGATAAACCTTGCTGGCTTATTGGTCATCAATATTGCCATCTTCATAATCAAGAATGTAAAAATTGTCCTTTAAATAAAGTTTGTGGTCAAAAATCAGTTGATCTATCAACCATTAAAAGTATGCGCCAGTCAAAAAAATAATAAGCGGGGATTAATCATTATTGATCAACCCTCGCTTTTTCTTTTAAAATTAATCCACTTGACTCTTTTTGCTATTTTTTCTATAATAAAGTCAATATTTAAGATCTTTAAAATTTACTCTCCCAAATTTTTGTTTCACAAAAAATTTAAGAGAACAAGAAAGGAGGATTCAGTGAATTTAGGAAAAATCGGTATGATTTTTGACGGTGGTGGTAACACCTGTGCCTATGGGACTGGTTTTGCCCTGGCCGTGGAAAATAAAGGTTTAAGAGCTGATTATGTCCTGGGAGTTTCCGGTGGCGCGTTAAATGGAGCTTCCTATGTCGAGCGAAACGGCCGAACAGACAAGATGATTTTAGGATGGAAAGATATAGAAACTAAAGGACAGTCATTTCTTTTTGATTTTGGAATTAGCAGTGTAATCATGAGATTAAGAAGAACAGCTATTTTAAGTAATGTTGGTTTAAGATATCTTTGTCAAAATTTAGATATGCAAGCTATTATTAAGAGTGATATTCAGTTTGATGTGGTGGTTTTTGATGAAAAAGCTAATCGCCAGAAAATTTTTTCCAATTGCCAGAAAGAGGTTCAAGAAAATCCAGAAATTTTAAGAAAAGCGATTAGGGCTTCAGCCAGTATTCCCGGAATTTTTAAATCAGTCAATATTAATGGCCGTGACTATTGTGATGGAGCATCATTTTTAATTAAGCCGGCGATTCGAGCTGGTTGTGAAACTATTTTTTTGTTTTTAAATGAGCCATTGGAATTGGAATCAGTTGAAACCGTAGAGTGGGGTTGGTTTAATCGGCTTTTATTAGGCAAGCATCAGATCGGTCGTTTATTAAGAGAGGCAAGGGTTTCTCAATATACCAGTTTTTTAGAAGAATTAGTTGTTTTTCAAATGCCTCGGGGTGTGCCAGGTCTTACCAGCACTAGTTTTGAACAAACTAAAAATGAATCTGACCAAGGTCTGATTTCTCAGGCTATTGATTTGGCCTGCGAACGAGGATTAGAAATATTAGATGATCTTACATTAAAATAAAATAGGTTTTGGATAAAACAAAACCTATTTTTTTATTCAAAAGATTTTATCAAATTTAAAAATATGATATAATAAATAAGAGATTAAATTAATCAGTTTTTATATGATCAAAGATGTTCAGCTTAAAAAATTAAATACTAATTTAGACGACCGCGGATTTTTAGTTGAGGTTTTAAAACAAAGTGACCCCTTTTTTGCGGCCATCAAACAGACCACTTATACGGAGACTTATCCCGGAGTAATTAAAGCTTTTCATTGGCATAAAAAACAATGGGATTTTTGGTTTGTTAATCAGGGGATGGCCCAGGTGGTGCTTTATGATTTAAGGGATGATTCTTCCACCCAAGGCGAAACAAATGTTTTTTATCTGGGTGAGAAAAATTTAGCGATTTTAGCTATTCCGCCCGGAGTGGCCCATGGTTATCGGGTTTTAGGCCAATCAAGGGTGGGTTTGTTTTATCACACCACCGAAGCCTATAACCCCGAATCTCCGGATGAACAAAGAATTGCCTTTAATGATCCCAAGATCGGATTTGATTGGACCACTGAGAATAAATAAAAATTATGCGTATTTTAATTTTAGGTCATCAGGGAATGTTGGGCCGTGATTTAATGGCCGTTTTTTCAAATGATCAGCCCATGGGTTGGGACATTGAGCAGATTGATATTACTGACTAAGCCCAGGTGATGGAGAAAATAGGAAAATTAAACCCGGAAATAGTAATTAATGCAGCCGCCTACACCGATGTTGATCAAGAGGAA
>JACZVN010000112.1 GCA_022572625.1 Patescibacteria group bacterium
ATTTATTTTTTTTAATTTTCTTTTTTAATTCTTTAACTAAAGGGTGATATCTTAATTGAAGAACAGTGAAAATATTCGGATATTGAGCCAAAATTTTAGTTTCGTCTGAGTTGATGGTTAAGGGTTTTTCGCACAAAACCATTTTATTATTTTTAACCGCCGCTAAAGCTATTTTAAAATGTAAATCATTGGGGGTAAGAATAACAATACAATCAGTTTTTGGATTTTTAATAATCTCTTTCCATTTATTTTCACCCGGGGCTGTATTGATAATATCAATAATTTTTCCATTTATATAATCAATGGCTTCAGCGTGACGAGGCATAATAAAACCAGTGCCAATAATTGAAAAATTCATAATTTTTATTTTTTTATTTTTTTTGACATAATTACGTAGTTTTATTATAATAAAACTATATGAAAAAATGGAATTTTAGAAAACTTGGACGATTATTCTTAGGCCTGGCGGTTATTATCGGGGCGATAATTAGTGTGTTGACTTTAACCGGAACCAATGAAATATTAAGGAAATATTTGGCCGGAGTTTTTATTTTTATAATCAGTATAGGCATGGCTTTATATCAAGGGGAATCTGATTTAAACTTGGATATGGCTCCAGAATCCGGAGCAAATTTAGTAACCGTGATTAGAGTTATCGACGGTGATAGCATCATCGTGGACAGGGATATAGAAGTTCGTCTTATTGGCATTGACGCTCCTGAATCCGGAGAATGTTTTTTCCAAGAATCAAGGGACGCTTTAATAGAACTTATTAATGGAAAAAATGTAGAATTGAAAAAAGATATTTCTGGTATGGATGATTTTGGACGCTTGCTGAGATATGTTTTCTTACCAAGTGATAGTGAATATGAGGATGCGATATTTGTTAATCAATATCTTTTAGAACAAGGGTACGCCGATGTGCTGCCCCTTGGTCAAGACATGGCCTATCGGAGATTTTTAACTTCCAGCCGCAATCAAGCAATTACCAAACGTAAGGGTATATGGGAAGCTTGTGAAAATCAGGAAGAAAAAGCTGAAACTATTTTTCCTTTAGAAAAAAATAATTCTCCAATTGATTCAAAATGTTTAATTAAAGGTAATATTTCAGAGCACGGATATGGCAAGACTTATTTTTCTCCCGGTGATCCGAATTATGAAAGCGTAAAAATATCTTTTAACAAAGGAGAACAGTATTTTTGCACAAAAGAAGAGGCAGAAGCGGCGGGTTATAAAAAAGCATCAACTTCTTATTAGGAACAAATAATCTATAGATTATTTGTTTTGTTAAATATTTTAATTTATAAGGTAAACAAAAGAATTACCAATTTTTAATTCTTTTTTTAGTTTTATCTCTTAATTTTCTATACAATTCGCGAGTTTTACTTTCAACTTTAGGTGAAATTAATCTTAGGATTTCTGATCCTAAGATTTTATATCTTCCCCCGATTTTATTAGCCCGTAAAATACCAGTTTTTAGCCAGCGTTTAATTGTACTTTTGCTGATTTTTAAAAAATCACGGGTTTCTTCAGTGGTATATATTTTATTCGGTTTTATTTCTTCCATAATATAATAAAAAAAAGTTTATTTTAACTTTTTTATTGTATTAAAAGTATCAATAGGTGTCAATAGGTGTCAAGAGGATTAAAGGTGGAAAACTTTTTTGTATTTTCGGCTTTTAATGGCATTTCTTGTGTCCACCACTATAGCTGATTTTTGGGCGATTTCATTATAATTAAATCCAGAGTGGGCGGCTAGAATTAGAACACAATCATAATTTTTTAAAACTTCAGGAGTATATTTAATTGCGTTAAGTAGCAAATTCGTCACTATCTCTTCGATAGCCAACTGGTTACCAAGAATTTCGCCAACTTCCGGGCCTATATTGTACTTTAAGCTTATCGATTTGCGCGTCGCTCGAAGCTTTACTGCGGCAACAGCATCGTCCATGGTGACTTTCACCGGGAAAACCGCCATCTCTATATTGTTACTCAGTCGCATCTGGGTCAGCTTCAGAAGCGTTTTTACAAAATGAGTAACCTTTTGAGTGCGGCTGTGCGCACGGCCAATAAAGTCACTCTGCTGCTCATTGAGTGGACCGACCAGATTATCAACAACAACATCAAATCCCACCAATGCTGTTTCATCTATTGTCGAGCCGCTAGTCCCCCGCCTGCCGCCTAATCCCTCTTTAAGGAAAAACTTATCTATTACCTTAGCCATTATATAGCCTCTAAATTATTGATTGCGTTTTCTATTCCGGCCAAGCCTTGAATATTGTTTCTTTCAAATCGTTCTCTATTCCTAGAATCGTTCTTTAAACTTGCTTCAGCTTGTGAACCTGAAAGAGCAAGACCGGCGAACTTGTCGCTTACTGAAGCGTTTAAGGCTTCCTCCATGATAAAAAGGATATACTAATGCTATTTTTTCATCATTATTATTTAATAGTTCAAATGAATAAGTCCTTTTG
>JACZVN010000113.1 GCA_022572625.1 Patescibacteria group bacterium
GCTTGAGTTGTATTTTTTAAATCCCGATCTCTAGATTCATAGAAAGGGAAAATAACTGAACCTTTGGGTAATTCTGACGGTAATCCTCCTTCAATGGTCAGAAGGTATTTTGTTAATAGGATTTTTACTAATAATATAAAAATTCCCGACATTAATATCGGGAATTTTTTTATAAAATTGATTTTAAAAAAATAATTAAACTATTAGAATAAACCGTTACTGATTTATTATTAAACAAAGTCATTCGGTTAAAACCTCAATTGCTTTTTCTAATTGCGGATCACGACCGGCCATAATATCATCTTTAGTGCGATCAACTTCAATATCAGGAATAACACCTTTTCCTTCTAATTTTGTGCCATTGGCAGTAAATAATTGCTCACTAGTAATCATGATCGCTGCGTTATATCGTCTTATTTCAATCATTCTACCCACACTCACGGATCCAGCGCTTAGTTGGCCAATGATTATGGCTCGTTTTTGCTCTTGCAGAATACCGGAGAAAATTTCCGAGGCAGAAGCCGAATTTTTATCAATTAATACAATTAATGGCTGTTTGAAAAATTGTTCTTGATTAGTGGTAAAAGTTGAACTATTTGTTACTGTCCTCGTAATATAGAGATCGCGTCCGGGCGGTAAAAATGTTTCTAATAATTCATTACATCTATTTAAAAGTCCACCGGCATTTCCGCGTAGATCAATAATTATACCGTCAACGGGGGTATAGAAATTATACTCAAATATTAGTTTTTTACTTAAATCATCATAAGTAGAAAACGTATAGAGTCGGATATATAAAATTCGCTTATCATTACTAGGAAGCAACTTGGTTATTAAAATAGGAAACTTAACAGTGCCACGGATAATAGTGATATCGTGCGACTGTTGTTTACGCAAAACCGTCAGCATAACTGCTTTACCAACAGTGCCACGAATTCTATTAACTGCGTCTTCACTATTAATAATTATGGTGTCATCGACGGCAATAATTTGATCAAAGGGTAAAATTCCGGCCAATTCTGCTGGTCCATCAGGTAAAACTTCAACAATAAAAACTTTATTTTCTATTTCAATAATCATAATACCAACCCCACCAAATGATTTTTTTTCAAATTGTTCTTTAAATCTGGTCCATGTTTTAGGGCTATAAAAGACAGTATGAGAATCGTTAAAACTTTTCAACATCGCTTGAAGAGCAATAAACTCTAATTGATGATCACTGGTTTCATGTTTAAAAATATGGTCAGTCCATTGTTTTTTAAACGCTTTCAAAGCTTCCGATTTTGATTTTTCTAAAGAGATTGGCGTAAAATTTACCATAATTCCTTTTGTTTTAAGCGTGTCTTGAATAGATTCAAGGGCAATATTTAATAATTTTGAATAGTTAACTAAATCAGGATCATAATAGCGAAAATCTAAGGCAAATAAGGTTCGATAAATAGCTTCGGGAAATTCACCAGTATTTTCTAGTGAATCAGCATAAACGCCAAAACCAAGAAAAATAAGTAAAACAAGTGTTAATGCGAAATAAGCATTACGGCGAATCAATTTATGTTACCTCCTTTATGTTAAAGAACCTATTATATTTTTTTATACCATATTTATATAATTTTGTCAAATTTAGTTTAAAAATGACCTGGTTGACAAATTTTTTTATTTATCTTATAATTTAATTGACTACTAGTCAGTAGTCAATGTTCTTTAAACCGGTTTTTGGGGCGGGCTTGATGAAACCCGACACTTTTATTTAAAAAGTGTTTTAGGGAAGTAGATTAGGCAAGCCGCCAGGAAAAGGAAGGAGGAAAAAATGAACAGAGAAGCAGAATTAAATGATCAGGACAGGAAAAATATAGAAAAGGGGTCACAAAAGTTAGCCGAGGAATTCAAAGAGCTTGAAAATAGCCTCGAATCTTTTTATAAAGACATATTGCCTGAAACACAGGAAATATATAAAAAGATGTTTTTCTTAAAAGGGGCATCAAATTCAGGACGCTGGTCATGGGGTACATGGTGGAATCTTATAGATGTTAAAGGAGGTTTTCATATCGGGATTGATATTTTTAATAAATATACTGGTGATCAGGAAAGAATATCAGTTGACACACGTTCCATAGTTTTAAATACTGATACTTTTAAACAGTTTTTATTTTCCCAAGGAATAGAATGGAAGTCTACATCACTAATTATACATACAATCTTTTTTGACATTAAAGATAAATACAACTCTTTTATAAATAGAATCCAGTATATAGATTCTATAAAAAGAGAATTGCAAGAAAAAAATCAGAAAGTAAAAAAACTGACTCTTTGGATTCTTTCAAAGAAAGTAAACCTTCATTTAGTGTGAAGAAAGAAGTTATGTTGAAACCGACAGAGTGGGCGCGAAGCGATTATCGTCACCCCGATCCTCACTTATTCGTATGGTTGGATCAGAAAGGAGCGATTCCA
>JACZVN010000114.1 GCA_022572625.1 Patescibacteria group bacterium
CTAAATCAATCCCCATTTTGCCTCGGGGCAGATCTCGGATATGTCCGTCGCAGGACTCAACTAAAAAGTCGTCGCTTAAAAAGCGGGTGATTGTTCTGGCCTTGGTTGGTGATTCAACAATGATTAATTTCATATTAATGATTTGAGTTATCCACAAATTTAGTTTGACAAAGTTATTTTAAAAGTATATGATTAATTTAGATTAAGTGCTGTCTCCGAGAAGATGCAGTGCGTCCCCCGCGGCAAGCGGGGGCTTTTTTTATTATTAATATTCTATCTATTTATCTTTATTAAGGCAAGTTGACAATTTTTAAATTTTTGCTATAATTTAAGTAAGTTCATTGATAACAGATAACCCAAAACTTGTCAAAAGGAAAGGAGAGTCATGGGATTTGAAATTGATCGAGTTGAGAGAAATAAAGATAAATTAGTTGAAGAAATAGTGGTCTTAGTTGATAAGCATCTTGAAATTACTTTTCGCTGGGTCAATACTCAGCCTGAAGAAGTTTCTAGAACAACTTCTGACACCCGCCTTTATAGTCAAGAAAAGCTTTGGGTTAATAAAGCAGTTTATAATAGGTTGATTAAACAGGTTTGGGGCATATTTCATTCTTCAAGAAAATAAAAATAAGGGGGTTAATAATGAAGTTCGCCATTTTTCTAAAAGGCATCTCAGCAGAGATTAGTGCCGGCCCTAATACTCCAGAACAGGAGATTTTAAAAATAGCAGCTGAGAAAGTTGATTCTTTCCCAGCTACGCCAACTGGCAAAGCGCCAATTTATATTGGCGCCAATCGTTGGATTGTGGAGCTAAATGATGTTCCGCTTGATGTAGTAGAGGCCAATTCTAAGAAAGAGGCTATTGCCATAAAAGAGGAAGAAACTGGACAATTAGGAAAGGATATGAGGGCTGAGGAGATGATTAGTGTTTAGTTAAAAAACGTCCTAATGAGATATATTAGGACGTTTTTATTTTTAAAATATTGTGTTATAATAGGAAGATGAGAATTATTTTAAGCGGCGGCGGCACCGGCGGTTCAGTTACTCCGCTCCTGGCCGTGGCCGAAGAATTGGAAAAACAAAAACCAGGGATTGAGTTTTTGTTTATTGGCACCCGCCAGGGTATTCCGGAAAAAAAATTGGTCGAGGGTCAAGATATTCCCTATCAATCAATTTTTTCCGGCAAGTTAAGGCGTTATCTTAACTGGCGTAATATGATCGATCCCTTTTTTATTATTTTTGGTTTAATCCAATCTTTTTTTATTATCCTTAAATTTAAGCCTCAGGCTATTTTGTCGGCCGGCGGTTTTGTGGCCGTGCCTTTAAGTTGGGCCGGCTGGTTTTTAAGGGTGCCGATTTTTATTCATCAGCAGGATATGATTCCCGGTCTGGCCAATAAATTAATGGCGCCCATGGCCAGAAAAATTACCGTTAGTTTTGAAAAATCATTGGCTGATTTTAAAATTAATAAGACAGTTTTAACTGGCAATCCGGTTCGTCATTGGATTTTAGCCGGCAATAAATTAAGAGCGATCAAAAAATTTAATTTAGAGCATAATTTGCCGACCATTTTGATTTTGGGTGGCGGCACCGGGGCCCAAAAAATTAATCAGTTGATTGAGGAAATTAAGGCCCAGCTGACCAAGTCTTGTCAAATTATTCATTGCACCGGTATTGAGCCGACCAGTAATAATAATCAGGCTTTGAAAGTTAATTCTCGTTACCATTCTTATAAGTTTTTAAAAAAGGCGATGACCGACGCTTATGCCATTGCCGATGTCGTCATTTCCCGGGCCGGAATGGGTGTTTTAACCGAATTATCATTTTTGGCCAAACCAACCATTTTAATTCCCATTCCTGATTCGCATCAAGAATTTAATGCCCAATATTTTGCCAAGGAGAAAGCAGTCGTTTTATTTGATCAAAAAAATTTAACCGCCCAGTTGCTGCAGGAAAAAATTTATCAATTAATTGCTTCCACTGATCAGCGGTCGGTGCTAAGTTTAAATATGTCTAAATTAGTTTATCCTAAAGCCGCTCAAAAAATAGCTGATTTAGTTTTAACTTTGATTAAAAAATAAGATGACTGATATTTTATTAGAAATAATTAGAGCCATAATCATATCTGTAATTTTCATTTATTTGATATTAACAGGGAAGCATGCAAAAATTCAAAAACAAAAAGGTTGGACCTATATTATTATTGGTTTTGGATTAATTCTTTTTGGGTCTATAATTGATATTACTGATAATTTTGAATATTTAAATAAATATATTATTATCGGTGATACTGAGTATCAGGCTTTTTTAGAAAAAATAGTTGGTTATTCATTTGGCTATTTTTTCCTTGCCTTGGGAATTTTTCAATATCTTCCATCGGTAATAGATATTATTGTTACTAATAAGCACCTAGAAAGGCTTAGTAAAAATTTAGAAAAAGAAA
>JACZVN010000007.1 GCA_022572625.1 Patescibacteria group bacterium
AATCCGAACAACCAGCAACAACTAGCTGGTTGGCGGATTGAACCACCAGTATCAGATCCTAAGGCTCCTAGACACATCTGAGCGGCCACAGCCGCGGCTGAGCCGCCCGAAGAACCGCCTGGAACATAATCAAGATTAATTGGATTTTTAGTTGGACCAAAAGCTGAATTTTCAGTGGAAGAACCCATGGCAAATTCGTCGCAATTGGTTTTACCTAAAAAGATGGCCCCTTTTTGTTTTAATTTTTCAATCACCGTAGCGTTTTCAACAGCCTGGTAATTGCTTAAAATTTTTGAACCAGCCGTGGCTAAAATTCCTTGAATTAAAATATTATCCTTGATCGCCAAAGGAATGCCGTCAAGAAAATTACTGGGACCGGTTGAAATTATTCTTTGATCAATTTCTCGGGCTTGGGCCAAGGCCTGTTTTTTAAGTTGCGTAATAAAAGCATTGATTTTTTTATCTTTATTTTCAATCTCTTTTAAACAAGCCTTGGTTAATTCTTCAGAAGAAAACTCCTTATTTTTTAGGCCTTGATGAGCTTTTAAAATTGTTAATTTATTTAAATCCATGTCTATTGTTTAAATACTTCCCGGGTTTTTATAAAATCTCCTTTTTTTAAGGGCGCGTTTTTTAATAAAGCTTGACGCGTTTTTAGGCTGGATTGACGGGGCTGATCTTGACGAAAAACATTTTCTAAATTTGTCCCGCCAGTGCAAGGTTTGACCTTGTCAGTTTTAACTTTTTTCAACTGATCAACGTAATCTAAAATATCAGCCAATTGTTTTTGGTATTTTTTTATTTCTTGATCAGTTAATTTTAATCTGGCTAAATTAGCCATATGTTCCACTTCTTTTTTAGAAATCATAATTTTATAAATTATTTTCAACCATTACTCCTAGCGCGGTTAATCATAAACATGATGTTTTCATTAGCGTTTTGAGGAATAATCTTTATATCCTGATGATACTTTTAGTTGACAACTTTATAAGAATAGAAAAATCAAAGTCGTCAACAAGTTATCAATAAACCTTTATTATTTTAACATTTTTAAAAAATCTTGCTCCTTAATTATTTTGATATTACGGAGTCCCGACTTTTGTAATTTTTGGGCTTGGCTATACTTTGACCCTGGATTTTGACCAAGCACTAAAAAATCTATTTTCGGACTCACCTGAGTGGATATCCGACCGCCCAAAGCTCGTATTTTCTCTTTAGCTCTATCCCGGCTCATTTGTTTTAAACTGCCGGTCAAAACAAAAACTTTATTTTGGAGAATGCTTTGAACCGGAGTTGATTTCTTTTTAACCTGCACTCCATATTTTTTTAATTTAGCTAAAAATTTAAGATTATTTTTATTTCTAAACCATTGATAAATACTGACGCCCATTTTAGGTCCAATGTAGCGAATACTAGATAGGGTTTCTAAATTTGCTTGGGCTAATTTTTCTAAACGACCAAAATAATTACTTAAATCAATGGCGGTTTCTTCGCCGACATGAGGAATGCCTAAAGCCCAAATAAAACGAGATAACTCAATTTGTTTACTTTGGGCAACGGCCTTAATTAAATTATCCGCTGATTTTTCCGCAAAACGTTCTAATGGTTCAAGATCGCCCCGGGTTAAACTAAATATATCGGCTGGTCCTTTAATTAATCCTTGATTCATTAATTGGGAAATAATTTTTCCGCCTAAACCTTCAATGTCAAACCCTTTTTTAGAAACAAAATAAGCAATCCAACGCTGTTGAGCGGCAAAACATTTTTTATTGGCACAATAATGAGCCACTTCACCTGAATGGCGGATAACTGGCGAACTACAAACCGGGCATTTGACAGGCATTTTAAACTTTTTTGCCTGATTGGTTCTTAAATCTTTTAAAACCTTAACAACCGCCGGGATAATATCACCCGCTTTTTCAATAATCACTGTATCACCAATTCTGACGTCTAAACGTCTAATTTCATCCTGATTATGTAAAGTAGCCCGGGAAACAACTGACCCCATAATCCAGGTCGGCTCTAAAATAGCCACGGGAGTTAAAGCCCTAGTCCGCCCGACTTGAATCACAATATCTTTAACCTTAGTGGTGACCTGTTCTCCGGGAAATTTATAAGCGCGCATCCAACGGGGAGACTTGCCGATCGCCCCGAGAGCTTTCTGAATAGCAATATTATTTAAAACTACGACTACGCCATCATATTCAAAAGAAGCTTGCTTCCGTCGTCGATGCCAGTGATTATAATATTTTTTTACTTGATTTAAATTCTGGCCGGCTTGATTATTGAGATCTGTTTTAAAACCTAATTTTTTTAAAATTTGGTGAACCTGCTGGTGAGTCTTCTGTCCTATATCACTAATAATTTCAAAAATATAGCAATCAAGCTGACGGCTAGCCGTCACTTTCGGATCTAACTGACGAATCGAGCCGGCAGTGACATTTCGGGGATTGGCAAAAACCGACCGACCAGCTTTTTTTTGTCTTTGGTTTAACGCTTGAAAATCTTTTTTATGCATAAAAATCTCGCCCCGAACCACTATATCAACTGGTTTTTCCAAACGTAAAGGAATGGCCTCAATCGTCCGAATATTTTGAGTGACATTCTCACCAATTAAACCATTACCTCGGGTCGCTCCAGTCACTAAAATGCCTTTTTGATAAGTTAAAACAATATCAATACCATCCACTTTTCTTTCGTAAAAATAATCAAAACTCTCAGCCAATTTTGATCCAGCGGTCACTCCAATCTGCTTAATTAAAAAATCTTTCATATAATCTTGCCAATCTTCTAATTCAGCAAAATTAAAAACATCCTCAATTGAAAGCATTGGTTGAGGATGATGAACTTTAGAAAATTTTTTAAGCGGCTTACCCCCAACCCGCTGGGTCGGTGAATCTGGAGTGATCAATTCTGGGTATTGTTGTTCTAATTTATATAATTCATGTTTTAAAGAATCAAAAGCCGCATCAGAAATTTCTTGCTTATCTAAAACATGATATAAATATCGATGATGGTTTATTTCTTTTTTTAATTTTTTAATTCTTTTTTTTGCTGCTTGTTTATTCATTTAAAAATTAGCAAGTTTAAAATTAAAAACATCCTCATTTTATACGGCCCCTATTCTTCTTCTGCCTCTGACGCCGGGAAACAAATAGTCTGGCCAGTTAAAGGACTAGATTCTAGTGACTCACCCGCCTCACTAGTAGCCGTTATTACATAATAGTAATCAATAAAAGGAACAATTCGCTGGTCAGTATAGCAACAAGTGTTAGCTGAACCGCACGCCGTTAGACCACAAACATCTGTTAATCCACAACTTGATTCTCCGCAATTTCCCGCCTCATAATCGACTCTAATCTGCTCAGCCGTTTTAGCAATATTGTAAATCGCAACATTATCCATAGTCCCGTTAAAATACAGGGTTTGCCCGGAAATATTGCCTAAATAAGTATTATCAATGGTATCAATATTAGTAACTGTTCCACTACTAGTCTCAGTTGTAGCTTCATCTCCATCAATATAAATTTTAAGATTAGAACCGTCCCAAACACCAACCACATGGCGCCAGCCGGAAGACAAGGTTGAAGATTCGGCGTAGATATAATTAGATCCATTTTCCATTAACATTAACCGGGCTTTATTACCGCTGGTAATCCGTAAATGCCAACCCGGTGATCCTTCCCAAGCATTGCCAATAATAATATCATTACTGGAATCCAGAGCCGGATTAACCCAAGCTTCAACTGTAAAACTGTCGGTCAAATTAAACTCACCCGGATTTTTACCCACATCAATATAATCTTGACTGCCGTCAAAATTGCCGGCCCGGTCAAAAAATCCGCTGGACGTGGTGTCCGGCACCACACAACCTCCCCCGTCACAAACAGCCGTGCCATGATTACTTTGAATAGAAGAATCAGCGACTTCATCGGTTGTTCCATTCCAGCTGGATTCATTCATTTTCCAATGACCAATTAAATCATTGGTGGCGTCATCATCCGCGTCATAATCCATTCCTTCGGCCAAATGACCAATTAATTCACAAGTACTAGTATTAATATTATCACAACCATTACTAGCTAAAGAGCGATAAACATTATAGCCGTCAGCATTCACTACCGTGCCCCATTTAGGGGCCATTTCTCCACAAGTACTAGTATTAATAAAACTGGATGTCGGAGCGCAAAGAACAGTTGAAACCCATTGCGGAGCCGGATAAGTGGGCGAATTATTAGTAATGACCGTATCACCAGTTTCATTGTGCGCTGTTACGTTATAACAATAGCCAGTATTGGCTGATAAACCTGTATCTTGTAAAGTGCAGGTGCCACCAGTACAAGATCCTAAAAAACTATATTCATTATAGGTACAGCTACCGCAAGTTCCTTCCAAAACACTGTCACAACGTTCATAGGTATACGTATCAGCCCAGGTGGACTCTTCCCAAAACGCCAGGGTTTGATCGCAAAAACCGCTACTGTCTAAAGTAAACGTATTAAAAGTCGACGGGACCGGCGGACCAGAAAAAGCATGATCATAATCCCCCCAACCTATGGAATAGGGTTTTCTTTTATCATAATCATTGGCAATTTCATTTGAACTTTTACCCCGATTATAAATCGATACGTTGTCAATAAAACCTTGCCAAAAATGATTACCGCCGGAAGTCCAAAACTCTCCAAGAATCAAATCACCATTATAATCATCAACCACCACCGTATCAGTGTCGGTCTGCTGAACTCCATCAATATATAAATATTTTGTACCTGATTTATAAACTGCGGCTACATGGTGCCAATCATTGTCAGAATTAGTATATGTATTATTAGAGTTGGTAAAATTATTAGCTCCTATTCCATCGCCGGTGAGAAAAGTAATTTTATTATTTGAATCTCTGCCAATTAAATAACCTTGTTTATTTGCCGGAGTGCCTGAATCTCTAGCCCTGGTTATAATACCCATTCTAGTGCCATCAGTGCTCTCTTTATCAATTCTAAACCAAGCTTCTAAAGTAAAATCTCCGCTGGATACATCAAAATCAATACTATTGGTCACCACAATACTGTCATCTGTCCCATCAAATTCGCCGGCGCTACTAAATTTTCCTTTATTTGAAGCCACCGCGCCATTTTGGGCTGTTCCATGATTACTATTACCAGAAGAATCAGTCACTTCATCGGTTATTCCATCCCATTTTGGCTGATTCATTTTCCAGTGAGCCAATAAACCATTGGCATCCATATCTTCATTATTATGTCTTTCCGCCATATAACCGCCAACAGTATAAAAAGTGCCAAAACTTCTTAAATAAGTGCCCCAAACATTGTCGCCTAAAGTAAAGCCCCTGAGTTTAAGCCAGCCCTCATCATCCATCGCCACTGCCTTGGCCCAGCCAGCGATTTCTATTTTACTGTCATCCCAAATCTCATTGCCAGTTTTAGGCCGATTCCAGACTGAAACATTATCAATGAAACCGGGGAAATAAGTATCCATGGCGCTAGCTCCTTTTTTAGCCCCAAAATAAAGACTCTCATCAGAATCATAAATCGCAGAAGGAACCGTGCCACTGACTGTATTTTTAACGCGCCAGCCATCAACAAAAATTCGTAAAAATGGACTGCCATTGGCAGGATTAACATATTTTCCCGCTAAATGATACCATTTTTTAGTATTAGTAATGGGTTGATCTTTACAAACTCCACCGCCTGGACAATTGGCATCAGTGATGCAAGATTGACCATCGTTGGTACCCTCAAGACAAAGTGGATTTTGGATAATCGTCGCCACTGTGGTCCCGTCGCCGCTGACGGAAAAATTTAATTTATCAGCCGCATCAAGCCAAAGACGATAACTTCTCTTAATATTACCGGTCGTATCATCCCACTTGCCAATAATGGTTTGTTCGTTTGAAACTAAAGGATCTTTTCTTTTAATCCAGGCTTCAATTGTAAAATCACCGGTAAAACTTATAACGGCGGCATCGGCCACGCTAAAGTAATCATCTTCACCATCTAATTTAAAAGATTTATCATACTTGCCCGGGGCCGTTAACGGCCCATTTTGTAAAAAAGCGGGGTTAGTTTGGGCTAGATCAGGCGTACAATTGGATTGATTATTACAACCACCTGAAGTGCCGCCCAAGATATTCATTTTCCAATGGCCGTTTAAACTAGCCGTATCCAAAAAACCTTCGCCAGCATCACCAGTACAACTAAAATCACAAGTGCCATTCGGACAATTAGCATTAGTACCACAGCTTAAACCATTATTAGCTCCCCCATTACATTTCCAAGAGGGTAAACCAACACAAGCCCAAGAATTCTGATAGCCATGTGGCGGGGTGCCGCTGCAAGTTTCGCCATAGCAAATCCAGCCGATGGTATCACCGGCCCAGCCATAACCACTTAGTTTATAACTGGTTTCATTGTAATCAACCCCGTAATCAACCCCGCAGGCTATGCCCCCAGGGCAATCACCAATATCAGTGCAAGTTAAACCGGCATTAGTGCCGCCGTCACATACTAACCCGCCGTAAGGAGTGCAGGCGGCCGCGTCACCGCCCTGACAACAATTTTCAAACTGTCCGTCATTGCCGTAATCGTTATAACAGTTCATTGAAATCCAACCGATATTTTCTGACCAGCCCCAGCCGCGAATATTATCACTCGAAGCCGCCTGGACAAACCTGAAATCAAATGGCCAGGGAACTTTTTGAGTTAAAAATCCCATGAAAATAAAAATAAAAATCCCTAGAGCAAATAGTACCCCAGAAATTATTAAACGGGTTTTAATATTTTTTGTTTTAAAAAAATCCATAAGCAATATCTAGAAGTTAGGCTCCTTTTTTAAGAAGCCCAACTTCTATATCTCAAAACTAAATAAACAGTACTGCTTTAAACTAGATTTATTTCACGTGCATTACTCCGGTTTCTCCTCGGCCGCGATGGCCAGGCACATCACAGAAAAAAGTATAATCACCTGAACTCGGAGCTTTAAACGTAATGGCCCGAGTTTCACCGCCGGCAATACCAATTGCCACGCCTTGTAAACCTGGATCATCAAATTTAAAAACATGGGTCCGATCGCCAGAAGTAGCAGAAAGGGTAACCACTGAATTGGCCTTAACCGTAAACTCATTTGGTTCAAATCCTCCTGCGGTGATGTTTAATGTTACGGCATCCTTGGGAACTTCTCCTTCAGCCAGGGAACGAGATTGTTTAGGGGCATCCGGTGAACCAGGTAAAGCTTCGTTATTAACGATTTCACCCGAAGAAGTTAAAACCTCACCTTTATCAGAAACCAAGCTGCCTTCAGGAACCACGGTTTCAGCGTCTTTTAAAGCTTCCTGTACGGGTTCTCCTTCAGCCACTGGTTCTTCGGCTCCTTCTAAATCCAAACCCTCTTCTGGTAAAACAATTTCCTCACCTACTCCTTCTTCTGGACCGGCTTGTTCTGGCCCTTCTTGTCCTGGTAAACTGAGTAAAATAATACCCAAAACTACTAAGATGACTACAATAACAATTGTCCAAACTGTGCTTTTTTGCATAATCACTTAATTAAATTAATTAAATTAATTAGATTTATTAAATATTAAGACCTTTTAGCTTATTTTATTATACACTAATTAATAAAATTTGCAAAATATATATAACTAATTTTCTAAATAGTTTTACAAGGCTAAAACTATTATAATTATACAATAACTATTAAAGTTTGTATAGAGAAAATCATTAACCATATATACAATTTATCCATACATAATTTTACCAAAATTAAATATACTTATAAAGTAATATATCCCTACTTTATATAGATTATTTGGTTTAATTATTAAAATATGATACAATGTAATAGAATTAAGCAAATATAATAAATAAAGTATGATAAAAAAAGTATCAATCATCCTGCCCTGTCGAAATGAAAAAGAATCCATTGAAAATACTATTAGACAAATTAAACAAACGCTTAAAAAAAATAACATTAATGGAGAAATAATCGTTTCTGATTCCTCTAAAGATGGTTCTGATAAAATCGCGACTGATTTGGGAGTTACAGTGATAAAGCACGATAAACAAGGATATGGTATTGCCCTGCGAGAAGGATTTAAAATCGCAAACGGGGAAATAATCATCTTTGCTGATCCTGACGGAACCTATGATTTTTCTGAAATTCCAAGATTTTTACAAGCAATCAAAGAAGCGGACTTAGTAATTGGTTCACGATTTAAGGGAAAAATAATGAGAAAAGCCATGCCTTGGTCCCATCGGTATATTGGAAATCCGATGCTAACTTTTTTATTAAATTTATTCTTTAAAGGCAGACTTTCTGATGCTCATTCCGGGTTTAGGGCGATCAGAAGGAATAAATTAGCCCAATTAAGACTGAAAACAACTGGCATGGAATTCGCCAGTGAAATGATAATACAAGCCATAAAGAAAAATCTAAAAATAAAAGAAATACCCATAAATTATTATCCGCGCGCCGGATCTTCCAAATTAAGAAGCTTTTATGATGGGTGGAGACACCTTCGTTTTATGCTTTTATTTAGTCCAACCTATTTGTTTATGGCGCCCGGATTAATATTGTTCGTTTTTGGCCTATTTATAGAACTAAGGTTATTATTTGGGCCAATAGATTTATTTGGTCTTTCTTTTTATAATCATCCAATTATCATTGGCAGTTTTTTAATGCTGGTTGGATTTCAGATTATGTTCACCGGATTTTTCGCAAAAATCTATCTATTTACAATTTTAGGGGAAGAAAATAGGGCCCTGGAAAAATTTTTTAAAACATTTAATTTGGAAAAGGGTCTCCTGCTCGGGGCGCTGGTGTTTCTAGCGGGCCTAATCCTTGATTTGGCCGTATTATTAAAATGGACCACCTCTAATTTTGGCGAACTTTCAGAAATTAAACTACTTGTCTTTGCACTGACCATGAATGTTTTAGGAGTCCAACTAATTTTTAACTCCTTTTATTTAAGTATTTTAGGCATAAAAAAAAATGAGTGAAAGAAAGAAGAGAGAAAAAAGAATGAAAAAAATATGGAATGGAACAAAACTTCAGAACATTAAAAAATATCTAGCCAGAGGAAAATTAAGCGGTTATTGCCTAAAAAGCCGGTCTTGTCCAATAGTTCAAAAATATCTTTACGAGCATAAACTTATTTTGATTGAAAAAATAAAACTAAAACTATTTAATAGTTTGCTGGCCATGAGTAGAAAATTTGGCCTGCAAAGATTTAAAAAATATTTTCTAATATTTGTAAGATGAAAATAGCAATATTCCATAACTATATGGATAATATTGGCGGCGCTGAAAAAGTAGGACTAACTTTAGCTAAAGAATTAAAGGCTGATTTTTATTCTACTTTAATAGACAAAGAAAAAATAAAAAAGATGGGATTTAAAAATATTAATGTTAAGAGCATTGGGAGAATTCCAATAAATGCTCCCTTTAAACAACAACTTGCATTATATAAATTCAGAAAATTAAATTTAAAAGAAAAATATGATTACTTTATTATCGATGGGGATTGGGCTATAGCAGGAGCGGTCAAAAATAAACCAAACTTATGGTA
>JACZVN010000115.1 GCA_022572625.1 Patescibacteria group bacterium
AAGGTTAATATTATTCGGACCAAAGGAAAAAGCGTTAGGTATGGTCGTTTTACTGGTCGAACCAAAGATCGCAAAAAGGCTTTAGTTTTTCTTAAACCAGGCCAGAAAATAGAATTTATAAAAAATAAGTAGAGCTTAAAATTATGTTAAAAGTTCATAAGCCCACCACTCCGTCCCGTCGAAAAATGAGCGTTGTTAAAAATCCAGATTTAAGCAAAGACCGGCCGAATAAAAAGTTAATTGAGATTATCAATTATAAGGCGGGGAGATCCAAGGGAA
Source organism: Patescibacteria group bacterium (assembly GCA_022572625.1). GTDB lineage: Bacteria > Patescibacteriota > Patescibacteriia > UBA2591 > UBA6264 > JACZVN01. Next base: position 280 of record JACZVN010000115.1, read on the forward strand.
AGATTACGGTTAGACACAAAGGCGGGCAAAAAAAAAGATATTATCGAAAAATTGATTTTAGACAAGATAAATTTGATATTCCAGCTAAGGTTGAAAAAATCGAGTATGATCCCAATCGTTCTTGTTGGATTGTTTTACTTTGCTATGCTGATGGTGAAAGACGATATATTATTGCTCCTCATAAACTTAAAGTTGGCGATCAAGTACTTTCTTCCCAAAAAAAAATTGAACCGGATATAGGTAATCGAATGCCGATGAAGCATATTCTTCCTGGGGCGGCTCTTCATAATATTGAATTAATGACCGGTCAAGGAGGAAAAATTGTCCGTTCGGCTGGCAATGTCGCTATTTTAAAAGCTTTAACTGGTGGTCTAGCTCAACTTAAATTACCTTCCAGTGAAATAAGATTGATTCCTGAAAATTGTTCAGCTAGTATAGGTCGAGTTAGTAATCCCGAACGAAGATTTATTCGTTGGGGTAAGGCCGGTCGAATGCGCCATCGCGGAATCAGGCCTACGGTTCGTGGCAAAGCGATGAATCCAGTTTCCCATCCTCATGGTGGTGGAGAAGGTAATGCTCCGATTGGCTTAATTCATCCTAAAACACCTTGGGGCAAGCCGGCTTTAGGAGTAAAAACACGTAAGAAAAAAAAGTGGACTAATAAATATATTATTAAAAGAAGAGTTAATAAACGAAAGAAAAAATAGATTATGAGTAGAAGTTTAAAAAAAGGTCCTTGGATTGATCCCAAATTATTAAAAAAAATTTCTAAATTAAAAACTGGAGATAAAACCGTAATTAAAACTTGGTCCAGATCTTCGGTTATTACGCCGGAAATGGTTGGTTTTACTATTGGTGTTCATAATGGCAGAATCCACATTCCCGTTTTTATAGTTGAAAATATGGTTGGCCATAAATTAGGCGAGTTTTCTTTGACTAGAAAATTTGTTAAGCACGGTGGTAAAATACAAAAAGGCCTAGAAGATGTGGCTAAAAAGAACAAATAATAATAATTAAACAATTAAGCAATTTTAGAGTGTTTAATTATTAAAGTGAGATATATGAGAGTAAAAGCAATTAATAAATATTTAAAAATTTCTCCTAAAAAAATGCGGCTAGTCGCCAATATGATTAGGGGAATGAAAGTTGATCAGGCCGTTGATCATTTAAGATTTATTCCCAAAAAGGCTTCCCCGATGATTTTAAAAATTTTACAGTCAGCGATTGCTAATGCGGAACATAATTTTAATTTAAAAAAAGAAAACCTTTTAATTAAAGAGATTTTTATTGATGGTGGTCCAATGATTAAACGATGGCGGGCTCGAGCTTTTGGCCGAGCAGCCATGATTCGTCGAAGGAGTTCACATTGTTCAATTATTTTAGAAGAAAAAGAACGTAGAACAGTTTTAGAAATGATGTCTGAATTATTATGGAAAGCAACAACTATTGTTTTTCCTAGTCCGAGAAACGAAATGTTTGTACATGCGATGTTAACAGCAGTACATATGATAGAAGAAGGAGTTATTGACACATCTTCTATGTGGGCACAAGGCTATGATAGAAACACAGAAGTCAAAGACGCATTTGAAGATGGGCTAAACAGAAAAGAAGGATATCAACGAGGATACATAAAATGGTAGTAAATGACGAGCGTAAAATAACAGGAAAAGATCCAGGTCAAGGACATTTTGTTCTTAGTCTTGTAAAAAGCGGATTTCGTATTGTAGGTTGTATGTTACTTATTATACTCGGCTTTGCTACTAATGAGATGTTGTTATGCTACGGCGCAGGCATGTTCTTTGTGGCAGAAGTATTAAACATTGCCGATGAACTATTATGATAACAGCAAATAGAGAAAATTGGGAAAGGTATCTAACGAATGTTCGCGGGCACTTGCCACAAGACTTCGAAAACGATTGTGCGGACGAAGGAATTGCAGATCATACTGGTACATATATTTTTGTATCATTTATGGACGGCACAAGTTCAAAAAACTGCGCCGATAATCTTGTAAGTAAGCTGGGAGTTGACGATGGCCAACTGTAGTTCATGTGGTTCAGAAATTCCGGAGGATCAAGGCTCATCTTGTTCGATGTGCTATGGCGACCCCGGTCA
>JACZVN010000116.1 GCA_022572625.1 Patescibacteria group bacterium
AAGAGTTGGCCCAACGTTTGGCGGCCGGCGCTTTGCCGGTCCCAATTAGGTTAATCAGCCAGCAGAATATTGGCCCGAGTTTAGGCCGAATCTCAGTTGAAAAAAGTTTTGTGGCCGGTATTTTAGGGTTTATTATTATTGTTTTCTTTATGATTTTCCTTTATCGTTGGCGAGGGTTATTAGCTTCAATTTCGTTATTCATATATGCTTTAATAGTTTTAGCTTTATTTAAATTAATTCCCGTTACTTTAACCTTAGCTGGTATGGCGGGATTTATTTTATCTTTAGGCATGGCCGTTGACGCTAATATTTTGATTTTTGAAAGAATTAAAGACGAAGAAAGATTGGGTAAATCGCCTTTAGCCGCGATTAATGATGGCTTTCGCCACGCCTGGACTGCCATTAGGGATGGCAATATTACTACTTTAATTGTTTGTTTTATTCTTTACTATTTTGGCTCTGGTTTAGTTAAGGGATTTGGTTTAACCCTGGGTCTGGGGGTTTTAATTAGTATGTTTACCGCTATTGTAGTAACTAAGACGTTTTTAAAATTGACGTCTCGTTAAATATTAATATGTTTGATTTTGTTTCACATCGAAGAATTTTTTTCACCATTTCAGGAGTTTTTTTAGTGGTCTCTATTTTAGCTTTGATTTTTTTCGGACTTAAATTGGGGATTGATTTTACCGGTGGCAGTATGATGGAGATTGAATATTTAGAAGAAGAATTGGATAATACTGAGGTTGAAGAAAGGTTAAGTTTTCTTGAATTGGGAGAAATAAAAATTCAAGCTACGGGAGATAAAGGTTTTATTTTAAGATTTAAAGATGTTGATGAAGATACTCATCAGGAAATATTAAAAGCTTTGGGCACGGTGGAAGAAAAAAGATTTGAATCAATTGGCCCGGTCATTGGAGAAGAGTTGACCAGGAAGGCTAGGATGGCGGTTATGTTAGCTTTGATCGCGATTATCCTTTATGTGGCTTGGGCTTTTAGAAAATTGGCTAAAGTCGCTGGAAAAAGGGAATCCTGGCGATATGGCTTGGGCGCGCTTTTAGCTCTTGGCCATGATGTTTTAATTCTTTTGGGATTTTTTGCTCTCATGGGACATTTCAGGGGAATGGAAATAAATGCCACTTTTATCACCGCCATTTTAACGGTTTTGGGTTACTCGGTTAATGATACGATTGTTATTTATGATCGGATTAGAGAAAATTTATTAATCTATAAGCATAAGACCATGGTCGAAGCGATTAATGTATCTTTAAATGAAACAATTGTTAGGTCATTAAATACTTCCTTAACCACTCTTTTTGTATTATTTGCTATTTATTTATTTGGCGGCGCATCAATCCAGAATTTTATTTTAGCGATGATGGTGGGAATTGGCATTGGTACTTATTCATCAATTGCCATCGCTAGCCAGTTTTTATTATTTAAAAGAAAATAAAATAAAATTTTATGCGAGTGGCTTTAGTTCACGATTTTTTAACTCAATATGGAGGAGCCGAAAAAGTTTTACAAGCTTTTCATGAGATTTGGCCTCAAGCGCCAATTTTTACTTTATTTTATGATCCTAAAAAAATGGGTGATCATTTTCAGGATTATGATATCAAGGTTTCGCCGATTCAGAATTTGCCCTTTGGCGCTAAAAAATACCGCTGGTATTTACCCTTAATGCCCAGCGCGATTGAACGATTTAATTTAAGTAAATTTGATCTAGTTATTTCAGATTGTTCAGCTTATAGTAAGGGCGTGATTACCCAGCCTTATACTCGCCATATTTCTTATGAACTTGTGTATCACAATACAAAACATATACCTTTTCAGGTTGTGTATCTTCCAGGATACAATTAACTTCTGATTGAAAATCAATGAGTTCAGTATCCGATATACTACCTGAGGTATCTATAACAATGACAACATCACCTAATCCTTCTGAATACATAGAAGGTAGGTATAGGTTACTTGAGATAAAGCGACGGTTAGGTCGAGTCATACTGTAGTCATTCTTATTAGGTCGGGTCATGAAGTTACGAAGAACTTCGCGCCAAGGTGACATCCCCGGGCGGAACGACCGAAGCGGCGATCAAGGTATTCGTCGAGCGGACGCACAGCTACGTGGAGGAGTTGGCTGGGCTCTACGAGCTCCTCGCCGACCACACCACCTCATTCCAGTGTCCACGTGTTCACGAGATCAGGCTACACGAAGACGTCGTCTACACGATCGAGGCGAAGCTGCCGGGCGCGCCGATGCCGGGCGCATGCAAGGGAATGGGTTCGCGTGAGCGACAGGCGACCTTGACGAACTATCTGCGAGCGGTTGGTGAGTTGGCGACGTTCGACGTGGGGGACCGTGACTACGGTGGCCTGCTCCCTTCCACGGTGTG
>JACZVN010000008.1 GCA_022572625.1 Patescibacteria group bacterium
CAATAAGAAAATTAGTGGATCGCAGTTTTTTCTTATTGATATTTTCTATTATTGTATATATGACGGCCTCGTAAAAAGTCGGTAACTTTTTAGTGAATACAATATATTGTGGTTATGTCAAAGGTAAAATGTCAATATGTTGTATGTCTTTCTAATTTTTCGACTTTTTACGAGGCCGTCATATATGAGCTTTAATTTTTACGAAAAACTTGAAAAACAGCAATTAAAATGGGTAATTGAATTAATAAGGGTAAGCAAGAAGAAAACGGATTAACTTTATTTTCCTTATAAAAATTCATAATGGCCTGAGTTTGCTTTTCTTTATCGTGAGCATATTTCTTTTTAATCACTTCTAATTTAGGCTGAATATCTTGAAGAGCTTTTTGCGCTTTAATACCTTTTTGTGAAAAAGGGAAAAGAACTAACTTAATAACAACCGTTAAAGCAATAATAGCTATTCCTAAATCATGACCAGGAATATAATTATAGAAAACCACTAAAAGATTCAATAATGGCTCATAAAGAATAGTCTTAAATAATTCAATCATAAATTTTTATTTTACTTCTGGCGGATCCCAACCGCCATGAGACCAGGGATGACAACGCAAAAGACGTTTTAAAGAATTAAATATCCCCTTTAAAAGGCCGTATCTTTTTATAGATTGATAAGCATACTCGGAACAAGTAGGTCTAAATTTACAAGTTCCTGGCCAGGGATGTAAAAGAGAAACCCAACCATGATCTGGCGAAAGTGTTTTCTGATATAAACGAATTAACTTTAAGGTTAATAATTTAATCCAGATGGAAAAAATTTTAATCATAACTATTTATTTTTCAAGTAAATCCTTTTTTTTTAAAAGAGATAATAATTTATCCTCTATTTGATAATAATTCATACCTTTAAGTTTTGGTTGAACTAAAATTAAAAAATCAAATCCTCTTTTAAATCTAGATAAATTCTCTTTTAAAATTGCCCGAAATATTCTTTTAATTCTATTGCGAATAACGGCCTTTTTGTCAATCTTTAAAGAAACAACAATACCAAAACGAGAATCTGCTAAGTTGTTCTTTATCCATTTAATTCCTAATTCAGAACTAAAAATACTTTGTCCTTTTTTAGCTATTCGGGCAAAATCTTTATTCTTAGTTAGACGATATTGCTTGGCTAGCATGAATAAAATATTTACACGGTTAAACGTGCTCTTTTTTTAGCTCTTCTTCTTTTTAACACTTGCTGACCAGCTGAAGTCCGCATACGCTTTTTAAAACCATGTGTTCTGGCTCTTTTGCGTTTTTTAGGTTGATAAGTTCTTTTAGGCATATAATAACTATAATATAGTAAAATTAATAATTAGACAATATTCTAACGGGCATATTCTGTGATCCTATTCTCCCTAATAACTAATACCTTAATTTCGCCAGGATATTTTAATTCTTCTTCAATTCGATCAGCAATATTACGAGCTAATTTATGAGCTTCCAAATCATTGATTTCCTTAGGTCTAACAAATATCCGTAATTCTCGACCAGCCGCAATCGCGTATGATTTTTCCACACCTTCAAAACTTTTAGCTATTCCCTCTAATTCTTCTAATCGCTTAATATATTGTTCATAACTATCTCTTCTAGCTCCCGGCCGACTACTAGAGATAGCATCAGCGACTTTAACAATTACTCCTTCTAAAGTCGGTGGATGATCTTCGTGATGAGACATAGCGGCTTCAATAACTGAATCTGATAAACCATATTTTTCACCCAAATCCTTGCCAATTTCCGGGTGAGTTCCCTGAACTTCAAAATCAAGGGCTTTACCAATATCGTGCAAGAGGCCGGCTTTTCTAGCTAGAGCAACATCGGCTTTAAGTTCAGTGGCTAACATTGCCGACAAGTTAGCGACCTCAATAGAATGAAGTAAAATATTCTGACCATAACTGGTACGATATTTCAATCTTCCTAAAAGTTGAATTAATTTTGGGTTAAGCCCGACAATTCCTACCTGATAGACAGCGTCCTCGCCCGACTTTTTAATATCTTTGGCTAATTCTCTTTTAGTATCTTCGACTATTTTTTCAATCCGGGCCGGCTGAATACGGCCATCTAAAATTAATTTTTTTAAAACTAACTTGGCTAACTGACGTCTAATGGGATTAAAAGCTGAAACGGTCACCATTTCTGGGGTATCATCAATAATAATTTCTACTCCTATAAGCTGTTCAATCACCTTAATGTTGCGGCCTTCCCGTCCAATAATCCTCCCTTTCATTTCATCAGAGGGTAAAGCCACCGAGGTTGTTGATACTTCAGCGACGTGAGAAGAGGAGATACGTTCAATGACCGCCGTTAGCATATTTTTAGCTTTTTTTTCAATTTCTTCATCTCCATACTGTTCTAACTTTCTTATTCTATTTAAAATATCATCTTTTATTTTACTCTCAACGTTCTCCAAAAGCACCTCTTTTGCTTCTTCCCTATTCATACCAGCTATTTTTTGCAACTGATCTTTCGCCTCATTATAAAGCTGACTAATCTTATTTTTTGCTTCTTCCAAGCGATCAGCTTTTCCATCTAAATTCCGCCGCCGCTCTTCTAATTCAAAAATCTTTTTTTCAAAAAGAGTTTGTCTATTTTCTAATTTATCTTTTGCTAATTTTAGTTCTCGACGGCGTTCAATCTCTTCTTTTTCTACTTTTTCAATAACTTTTAATGCTTCTTCTCTAGCATTAAAAAAAATTTCCTGTTGTTTAACTTTAGCTTTAGTTAAGATATCTTTGGCTTTTGCTTCAGCTGATCTAGTCCGATACAATCCAAGTTGTTGACGAATTAACCAGCCAAGTAAGCCACCGATAATTAAAGCAATAACTATAAAAATATAAATCATCATATACTTTTTCAATTAATAAATTAAAAACCGAGACCTTTGTTTCTCGGCTTTTTAAAGGAAAAAATATTAATTTTTGAATTCAATAACTACTTGGTAATAATTTTATCAATAATACCATACCTCTTTGCTTCCTTTGGACTCATAAAAAAATCGCGATCGGTATCTTTCTCAATTTTGGCTAATGATTGTTTAGTGTGTTTAGCTAATAGGTTATTAATTTGATCTCTTACATTTATAATGTGTTCTGCCCTAATTTTAATATCCGCCGCCGGGCCTTCAGCCCCTCCCATCACCTGATGTAACATTATTTCAGCGTTAGGCAGAGAAAAACGTTTACCTTTTGCTCCAGCCGCTAAAAGCACTGCTCCCATTGAGGCAGAAATACCAATGCAAATGGTTATCACATCTGACTTTACATATTGCATTGTATCATAAATAGCTAAACCAGCCGTAACTGAACCTCCCAGGGTATTAATATAAAGTTTAATATCTTTATTTTTGTTTTCGCTTTCCAAAAATAAAAGTTGAGCTATCACTGTATTGGCCACATCATCCGTAATAGTATTACCAAGAAAAATAATTCTTTCCTTTAAAAGCCGAGAATATATATCATAAGCTCGTTCACCAGTGGTAGATTTTTCAATAACTGTTGGAACGAGTTGCATAATTGTTTCAATTAATAATTGGTTGTTGATTATTAATAAAGTATATAATTAAAATATATAACTGTCAAGTATATCAAGGAATATTTTTTAAAGTTTATGATAAATTAAAAAAGCAATTAAAGCTAAAACAATTGAGATATATAAGAGATATTGGGCAATAGGGAGAAATAAAGGTATGGCAAAAATAGTAAAAAGTAAAAGAAAACTAATACCCAAAATTTGAAAATATAATTTTGCTCTGCCGTATACACTGGGCGGCATAATAATATTGCCAAAAGTCTTTTTATAATAAGTCACCGCTCCAATCATTAATTCAGGAATAATCATAATTAAAGCTAATAGCCAACCAAAATATCTGCTAACTAGAATCAAAACCGTAATACCGATTAAAAATTTATCAGCCATGGGATCATATATTTTCCCCCAAGTCGTGATCTTATTTTTAGTTCGAGCTAAGGCTCCGTCCACCGCATCAGACAGAAAAGAAATAATAAAAAAGGGCAGGGCAATCCTATATAATTCAAGGTAAAGGAATAGAGCCATAAAAGGGACAGTGATAAATCTAAAAACAGTTATCTGATTTGGGGTTACTTGGCGGGGAATTAGCTTTAAAAGCGTGACTGCCAATATCCGATCAGTCCACTTTACTTGATCCTCTTTTATTAACATTTCTTTTATAGATATAGACATAATTTTAAAATAAAATTTAACTTATATTGTTCGATATTTTAACAGACTGACTAAAGCCAGTCCAAGTGAGGCATAAAGAAGATATTGAGCAATAACAATAAGAGAATGGAAATTTAACATTACATATAAGATAAGAAATCCAATGCCGATAACCTGAAAAAGCATTTTTAATTTACCTGGTATCTTGGGCTGCGGAATAATACTCCTAGTTTTAATTCGGTAATAGGCAACCGTAACAATAATAACCTCAGGAATAATCATTGCTCCAACTAAAATCCAATTTAAATATCTGCCAATGATGATAACAGCCGCAACTGAAAGTAATAATTTATCAGCGACTGGATCATATATTTTACCCCAGGTCGTGATTTTATCTTTAAAACGGGCCCGAGCTCCATCCGTCCAATCAGACAGAGCAGAAACAATAAACAGAGGCAGGGCGATTTTATACGATTCAATATATAAAAACCAGGCGATAAAAGGAATAGTAATAAATCGAAAGGTGGTCATTTGATTTGGGGTTACTTTATCGGGAATCAATTTCAAAAATGTTACTGCCATTACTTTATCCTTGAAAATAGTCATCTTATCTACTCCCTGATAATTTTTACTTTCAAATATAGACATGGTTATTTATCTTAGCATAAATTAAACTAGTCGACAAACCAATTTTTTATAAATCAAAATTCACTATCATATTTTGAAGTCTGATCTGTTTCCCAGGGAAAAATAACCCATTTTTTCTTTTGATGCAGATAAAAATCAGGCTTAACTTTAGGATCATCCCCTTTATAAATACTAACAACTTGAAATTTATTTCCTAAAGAATGAAATAAACGCTCTAAGGTTCCACCAGTATCAACAATATCATCAACAATTAAAGTTTTTCTCATAACATCATCTTTACTCAGAATAAGCGGCAAATCTAAAAGATGAGAAAGTTTAATCGCTAATATTAAACCGCCGCGTGGAACTCCATAGATACTTTTAAAATTCTTCTTCTTAGCCCAGACCATAATTTTTAAACAATCTTCCTCAAATTCTGGCCAGGAATAATAATTAAAATCTTTTCTCATAATTTTTTATACCTAAAACAAAAAAAATAAAACATCACCATATAATAGTATATCATGACAAAAAAATATTTCAAACACTCACCTATAGTAATTTTACAACCAATATTTTTGTTCGACCTATCAGGTGAAAGTAATAATTGGCAAGACACTTGGGTTTGAAACCTATTTTTATAAAAAAATATACTGGCCTAAAAAAGGCTTTAAATTTTTTCGGTTGACTCACAATTTGTAGAACTCAGAAAGAAAAGGACGAGTTTATTCTCGTCCTTTCTAATTATACTATTTTCGTACAAAAAACTTCCATACTTCCACTACGTCTTGACCGAACATTTTTGATGGTGTTCGTAGATGTACCCTTAATTCTGTAAAAATTGTGGAAATATGCTGCGCAGGATCTTCGGTGCTTTGGTAGCTAATAATATCCCCAGTTTCTGACACTGTTTCCTTATTTCTTCTTGACTCATAAAAAAATCCGCCGACCAATCCATATTGTATGGAAAAAAACGTGTTAAATAACTCTTCATAGAACGCATATTTTTCTTCTACTGGGCGGCAACATTCAATTGAAAATAAGCTAATAAAGGAATTTGGGATAAAGGGCAGAAATTCTTTAAAATTAAGAGCTGTGTAATCTGCCTGTATGAAATTTTTAATATTACCAGTATTGTTTAAATCAACTCCTACGTAAGCATTGTGGTGTGAATCATAATTTGCATATTCACCAATGCCACAACCCAAATCTATAACACGCGGCTTTTCAGGAAGCACTAAAGAAGAGAACAATGCGAAAATATGATTATGATTTTGGCGTACAATTGGTTCTTGAAGATACTTACGATACATGCGATAAAAATTTTTATCGTACGACATCTTCCCCTCCATTTTTTTAAGGTAAAGTTCTAACTAAATCTAGTATACCACGCCACTTGGAATTTTGCAAGAGCGATACGCTGTATAGATCAAAATTCTGTGATTACCATACTAGAACGTCAAACATTATTACAGTATAGAATATTCGTTTTTTTTCTACAGAAATATTAAACGATTTTTTTGATTGGAACTGTGGTTTCCATTTAAAAAATATGGAAAAAATAAAATTTTTCGAAAAATAAAACTCGGATATAATTCGATAATAAAATATGCTGACGGTACCTTTTAGACCAAATCAGAACTTTCTTTGAACAGAATCCCCGACTGACCACGCGCCGCAAGCACAGGAAGAAACAAAAACTCCCTAAAACGCTGAAATTATAAAATGGCGGTGTATATTAAAAATAGCTCGAACGCATTTCGCCGCCTTCGGCGGCGCGGGTGGGGACAAAAATAAGCAGCTTCGACACGAACATTAACAATTTCAAATTTTTCTTTGGTGGTAAATTATGCCAATCACTTAGGGTTGTTCTGATGGTGATATAAGCGGTCCTCCGTTCTGATTGGGTGGTCCATTAACAATGAGATCAAGTAGATTGGCTGCGGAATTAATAATACCATATGCCTTATCCTCGCTGTTAAGCAGATCGATTATTTGTGGTTCGACTTTAACATTTTCTGTCGGATTACCGTTTATTTTAAAATTACCAAGGTCTAAATTAGCCATTTTAGCCGCTACCTTTTCATAAAAAATAGTTGCGGTTTGCATAGCACTAGCAAGGTCTGGATTGGTGTTTTGGGGACTGCCCCATCTCTCGGCTCGCGCATATAATTGTTTGAGGTCATTACCTGTATTATTAATGATTAGTTGAAAATGGGTTGTGATTCCAATAATTTGAGCAGCCCGCGATTCATCCACAGCAACGTTGTAATTTCCGTTCTTATAAGCACTCCTGGCTTTATTGAGATGTTTCTCTGCTTTGGTCAAAGATTGTTTCGCTTGCGAAATAGTTATAATTGCTGATTGAGCATTTGCTGTTGTTATGAAAAATGAAGTTATGTCATTCGACTTTAGAGAAGAACTTTTTGAGGCTTCAAGGGATTGTATAAGTTTTTTTAATTCATTAACTTGATCTTGAGCGGTATTGATCGCTGAAAGTGCTTGTGACTTAGTGGCGTTAACCACATTGGGAGCAGGAGTGGTAGGGGGCTGTTCGGGAGATTGTGGTTGAGTAGGAGAAAGTGCTGGTTGCTGAACAATAAGTTGAGATTTTTTGATTAACACAAAATATCCAGCAATAACAACGATGACAATTACTACAACGACCAAAATTATATTTGTGAATCCTTTTTGTTTCATGTTCATAAATTTATTAGTTAATATTTTTTACGACCTTACGATAAAAAATTTCTTTTGCCCTTACAAAATATGGTTCGAGCCGATTTGTTTTCAGGTTCTTTGGCAGTTTGGAATGTTCGTGGCGGAGAGGGTGGGATTCGAACCCACGAAAGCATTTCTACTTTACGGCTTTTCGAGAGCCGCTCCTTCATCCACTCGGACACCTCTCCCCCTATTTTAATTTTATACCTTATCTAAAAAATGAAAAGTATTAAATTAAAAAGAAGAGAGGTTATAACCTCTCTTTTAATAAAAAAATAATAAATAAATTAAAAATTATTCATCACTTGATCAGCAAAAACCGATGATTTTACACCGTCTTTTTGCGTATAACCATCAAACTGCCTGGCTAAATCATAGGTTACTGGCAATGGTTTTTTACCTTGTTTGGCCATCTGAGCGGCTTTCGCAATGGTAACCGCCACTCCAAATCTTATTAAACGATCGGCCTCTACCCAACCTAGATAATCTAAGAGCATGGCGCCGGAAAGCATTAAAGAACCGGGATTAGCCATGTTCTGACCAGTGTATTTAGGGGCCGTCCCGTGAGTGGCCTCAAAGATAGCGCAATTATCCCCGATATTTGCTCCAGGAGCTAAACCTAAACCTCCAACTAAAGCGGCTAAAGCATCAGATAAATAATCGCCGTTAAGATTAGGACAAGCAATTACTCCATATTCATTGGGCCTTAACTGAATTTGCTGAAACATTGAATCAGCCACCCGGTCATTAATGACAACTAATTTTTTAATAGATTTTTTAATTCGTGTTCTGCAATTATTTGGTCAGAAAATTCTTGTTTGGCCACTTGATAACCCCATTTTCTAAAAGCTCCTTCGGTCGACTTCATAATATTGCCTTTGTGCATTAAGGTAACCGTCTTATATTGATGATCAATAGCGTACTTTAAAGCTTTTCTAATTAATCTTTTAGACCCTTGCTCGCTCATTGGCTTAATACCCAAACCATAATGCCAACCAGAGTGAAATTCTTGGTTTAATTCTTTTTCTAAAAATTTCTGCAGCTTAATCGCTTTTTTACTCCCAGCTTCAAATTCCATACCCATATAAACATCCTCTAAATTTTCCCTAAAAACAACCATCTTAACTTGACTGGCATTCTTATTGGGCGCTGGAACTCCTTTAAAATACTCAACTGGTCTAATACCAACATATAAATTAAAATACTGTCTTAAATAAACATTAATACTTCTAAAACCTTGGCCGATTGGAGTGGTCAACGGCCCTTTTAAAGCCACAGAAAAATATTTAATTACTTTTAAGGTATCATCTGGAAGATAAATTTTTCTTTGATCCTTGGGTGACAAGGCTTTAATTTCATCGTCAGTTAGATCAGGATAATACATTTCTCTAGCCGCATCTCCGGCTTGAGCCTTTAACCAATGTATTCTTCTTTTGCCCTGATAAGCAATTTTTACGGCTTGATCAATGGTTTTAACCGCAATGGAAGTTATACCAGGAATATTATTTAATGTCTGACCAATACCATCTCCTTCAATCAGAACGACAATCGGATTATCAGGAACGTCTAAAACACCGCGATTGGTTTTAATTCTATTTCCAGTCTTAGGCTGGGTTATTTTTTTAAATCGTGATTTTTTTTCTATCATTTATTTTTATTAAATCTTAAATTCTATTTTATCGCTTTCTAAAACTAATATCAACCCGATAATTATCCAAAACAATACCGCTAAATCATTTTTTAAATAAGGGGTATCAACTAATCCATGTGTTAGTATCACTATCATACTAGCCATGATTGAACC
>JACZVN010000117.1 GCA_022572625.1 Patescibacteria group bacterium
TTTTTCTTCTATTTATTCCAGAGGAATAATTTTAGCCACGGAAAGTGCAAAATACTTGATCCCTTTTTCTCGGGATTGATTTAATTTTTCAAAATGTTCTGGCTCAAGACGCCTTTCAATGTTATCAATTAATCGCTGTTGTTTAAAAGAATAATCAATCATTTTTTCGGCCAGTTTTTCGGCTTGTTTTTGAACTTCTTCCGGCGCATTTAGAATAATAGCGGCTACGGTTGAGAGCTCTTTTTGGTAGTTTTCCAGGGCCTTAATAACTACCTTGGGTTGATTAGTTTTTTCGGCTACTTTTTTAGCCTCGATTAATCTCTCATTGGCAAAACGGAGCCTTAATTCAGCCTTTTTTATTGGATTAAAAGTAAAAATTGATCTGATGCCGCGCCAAATATTTTTTATCGGGTAATAAGGGTTAGTCGGAAGCAATCTTGGTTCGGCAATTTCAAAGTCTTTAGCAACGATGTTTTCATCTTCTTTAACTTCTTCAATTATAGCTTCTTCAGTGGTTGATTCGTCAAATAATACTGACTCAGTGCTAGTAGTTGTTTCTTGAGCCTTAACATCTAAAGTGGTTGATTCGTCAAATAATACTGACTCAGTGCTAGTAGTTGTTTCTTGAGCCTTAACCTCTAAAGTAAAAGAAAAGATTAGCCCGATAATAATGAGCAGGAGAAAAATGTTTTTTATTGGTTTCATACGTTTTAATAAATTAAAGTAAATTATTTATATTTTTTTATTTTCAATTTCATTTAATATTTTAACAAAAAATTGTTTTTTTGTCATTTTTTTAACCACCCTTCCTCGCATCCGTACGTTAAGAATCCGACCCTTCATTTCTTTATCGCCGATTACCAGGATGTAAGGAATTTTTTGTTTTTCCGCTTTGCGAATTTTATATGAAATAGTTTCATTAAGTATATCTACTTTTGCGCGGATTTTTAATTCTTGCAGCTCTTTTCCTAATTTTTGAGCCATTGATTTATGGGCTTTTCCTACTGGAGTGATATATACTTGAACAGGAGATAACCAGGTTGGAAAAACACCAGCATATTGTTCGATTAGAATGCCAATAAATCTTTCAAATGATCCAAATATTGCTCGATGAATCATTATTACTCTTTGTTTTTTTCCTTTATTATCAATATATTCTAAGTCGAATTTTTCAGGCATTTGAAAATCAAGTTGGACCGTGGCTAATTGCCAGTCCCGGCCAAGTACGTCTTTTATATGGATATCAATTTTTGGTCCATAAAATGCGCCGTCTTTTGGCTTTAAGTCATATTTTATTTTATTTGTTTCTAAAGCGCGCTTTAAAGCTTGTTCTGCTTTTTTCCAAAGTTTTGGATTACCCATTGCATCGTCTGGTCTAGTGGCAAGTTTATATGATGACTTAAATCCAAAGAGTTTATAAAATTTTTGGATTAAGTTTAAAACTCCGATTATTTCTTTTTGTAATTGTTCAGGTGTTACAAATAGATGAGCATCATCCATGGTGATTTGTCTAACCCTGAACAAACCGGCCAGTACCCCTGAAAGTTCATTGCGATGAAGTCGCCCGATTTCTGATAAGCGTAATGGAAGCTCTTTATAGCTTCGCATTTTGCTTTTATAGATAATGGTTGTTTCTGGGCAGTTCATCGGTTTTAAAAAGAATTCTTCTTTTTCTATTTCTAATCGGAACATATTCTTACGATAATGCTTTAAATGCCCTGATTGTTCAAAAATTTTACCCTTAACCATAATTGGTGTATTTATTTCATTGTATCCTGCTTGATCATGAATTTCTCTCCAATATTTTTCTAGTTCTCTAAAAATAATCATTCCATTGGGATGCCAAAAGGGAGCACCTGGCGCTACGTCATGAAAACTAAATAAATCAAGTTCTTGTCCTAATTTTCGGTGATCCCGTTTCTCCGCTTCCGCTTGGAGTTTTAAAAATTCGTCCAGCTCTTTTTGAACAGTAAAGGCCAGTCCGTAAAGGCGGGTCAGCATTTTATTTTTTTCATCACCCCGCCAATAGGCTCCGGCGATCTTATTGAGTTTATAAGCGCCCAGGTCTTTAGTTGATTTAATATGCGGTCCACGGCAAAGATCAATAAAATTGCCCAGTTGATAAATACTAACTTTATTTGATCTTTTTTTACTGGAACCAGTTTTTTGGTCATCTATTTTCGTGGTCCCATATTTTTTAATATCTTTTAAAAGTTCAATTTTATAAGGTTGTTTTAGTTTTTTAAATAATTTTATGGCCTCAATTAGACTTATTTCTTTTCGGACATATTTAAGGTTTTTTTGTTTCAGCCGTTTCATTTTTATTGAAACTATTTTAAGGGCCAAGGGGGTAATATTTTTATCAAGATCAA
>JACZVN010000009.1 GCA_022572625.1 Patescibacteria group bacterium
GCCCCTTTATGGGGTGTTTTTTGGTTAACCTAACAAATTGGAGACAGGGCCACCAGAAAAAGTCATTATTTAAATTTATCATAGTTAAAAGGCTGATTTTTTGATACAATTCAGTACATGAAAGCCTTTCTTTTGTCGTTAATCCTCACACCCTTATTACTGCTGATTGTTTTTCAGGCAGTAATTTTTAATTTAAATTTTTATGATTTTTATTACCAATCAGCTGGATTATATCAAAACTATTCACCAAGTGATTTGTTGTCCTCTGTGGAAAATGTTTTGTTATACATCACTGGCCAAGCAGATTTAAATACAGCCCTATACCAAGACCAAGAAATTTTGCATCTGGCTGATATTAAAAATTTAATTTTAGCTATACAGATTATGACTATTGGTTTAGCGGTGGTGGCTTTTTTTCTAATTATAAAATCGAAATCAGTTAATCTGCTGCGTGTTAGCCAATACGCACTTGTAGAAATTTTATTAGCAGGCATATTGATATATTTCTTGTTTGAACCCATTTTTCTAAAATTTCACATATTAGTTTTTCCCAATGATTTTTGGATGCTTAACCCTGACGTTCATCTGCTAATTGTTTTATATCCGCCTGAATTTTTCTTCAGACTTTTAGCCACAACTCTTTCTATTACCCTATTGATTATGCTAACTAGTACAATTTATCTAAATTGGAGAACAAAACGCAAAAAGAATGTTATAATAAAGAGTAATTGACGCTAATATAAAATAAAATGGAAAAAACCATTTGGCACAGCTTAACGGCTGAGCAAGCATTAAAAAAACTTAATTCATCCAAACACGGCTTGGATGATATTGAGGTTAAAACCAAGCGCAAACAATTTGGTTATAACAAACTACCGGAAGAAAAAAGATTATCCGGTTTAGTGATATTGCTTAATCAATTTAAAAGCCCATTGGTGTATGTATTAATTGGTGCGGCAGTTATTACCTTTATTTTGCAAGATTATATTAATTTAGTCATCATTTTGTTGGCTATTTTTATTAATGCCACCTTAGGCTTTTATCAAGAGAATAAAGCTAACAAGTCAGTCACTTACTTAAGGAAGCTCATCACCCATAAAGCCAAGGTATTGCGCAATGGCCACGAAGTACAAATTAATGCTCAAAATTTAGTCCCTGGGGATATTGTTTTCCTCGAAGCTGGCGATAAGGTGCCAGCTGATTGTCGATTAATGTCGATTGATAATTTACACATTAATGAATCAACTCTGACTGGTGAATCTTTCCCAGCAATAAAAATAACTGAAAAGCTGGAAAAAGGAACGGCGTTGGGTGATCGGGATAACATGGCTTTCTCCGGAACCGTAGTCATCGTAGGTAGAGGAACAGCAATTGTCACTACTACTGGCCTGCACACTCAGCTGGGAGAGATAGCAAAATTGGTCCAAGAAACTCCTGAAGGTTTAACCCCTTTGCAACTCCAGCTGGCTTCTTTCAGCAAGATGCTGACTTACGCTGTACTGCTGATTTCTGTTCTAATCATTATTATAGGCAAATTACAAGGCCGGCCAATTTTCGGATTTGGCGATGCTGCCCGGGAAAGCATGCTCAGTGTTGCCGCCGCAGTTGCTGTTGCGGCCATTCCAGAGGGCCTGCTAATTTCTGTAACTGCTATTTTAGCCATTGGCATGCAGGATATTTTGCGCCGTAAAGCTTTGGTCAGAAAATTAATTGCCGCCGAAACACTGGGTAGCGTTTCAGTTATTTGCACCGATAAAACCGGAACTTTAACCGAAGGCAGAATGCAAGTAGAAAAAATTATTACTGCTGATACTCAAGAAATTAAACAAAAAAATTTAAAATACGAGCATTCTGGACATCTAAACGACCATGACTTAATACTAAAAATTTCTTTTTTATGCAATAACGCCATTATTGAAAATCCTGACGAAGAGCTGGAAAAAACTAAAATTATTGGCCTGCCAACCGAAGCTGCTTTACTCCAAGGCGCTATCCATGCAGCCACACCAATCAAAGAAATTGCCAAACAGCAGCCGCGTCTAGCAGAAATTCCATTTGATTCTTCAATCAAATATATGGCTACTCTCAATAAATTAGACGATAAACATAATGTTATATATGTAAAAGGTGCTCCGGAAAAAATTTTTGAGATGTGCACTAAGGTCAGAATTGGAGGAAAGAAAAAAATATTAACTAAAACAAAAGTTGAATCTCTAAAAAAAGAATACGAAAAATTAACTAGCCAAGGTTTAAGATTGCTAGCATTTGGTTATAAAAAAATCCCTACTAGCACTAAAAAAATTACTGGGGAAGACTTAACTGAAATGATTTTTGTTGGTTTTGTGGCCTTAAAAGACCCTTTGCGCAAAGAAGCTAAAGAAACTATCAAGCTAACTAAAGCAGCCGGCATTCGGCCCGTCATAATCACTGGTGATCATGTGCTAACCGCCAAAGCCATCGCAGCGGAATTAGGCATGCGCATCGGTGAAAAAAATATAATTACAGGCGAAGATTTGGATAAGATGAGCGACGAAGAATTACTGTCTCGAGTAAGTGAGATAGATGTGTATGCTCGGGTTGAACCTGCCCACAAACTACGCATTATTGATGCCTGGCAGGCTAAAGGCGAAGTAGTAGCCATGACCGGTGACGGGGTAAATGACGCTCCAGCCCTTAAATCAGCTGATATTGGCATTGCCCTTGGTTCAGGGTCAGAAGTCACCAAGGAAGTGGCCGATATTATTTTATTGGACGACCATTTTAAGACGATTATTGAGGCGATTAAAACTGGGCGGAATATTTTTAATAATATTAAAAAAATTATTCTTTATCTTTTAACTGGCACCTTTTCTGAATTTATACTCATTGGCGCATCCCTGCTAATGGGACTCCCTTTACCTCTATTAGTCGGTCAAATCCTGTGGGTTAATATTATAGAAGACACCTTGCCAGCCATGGCGTTATCCTATGAAAAGGAAGGAGAGGGAGTTTTGCTTGAAAAAGCACGTGGGCATAAATCTAAAATTTTAGACAATGAAATGAAATTCCTGATTTTTATTATTGGGATAACTACCAACTTAATTTTATTGGGATTATTTTTATATCTTCTTAAAGCGGGCCATGACATAGTGTATATCCGAACAATGATTTTTGTCGGCCTGGGAATTGATAGTCTATTTTACGTTCTCGCTTGTAAAAATTTAAAAAAATTAATCTGGCAATATAATCCTTTTGATAATATGTTTTTGAATCTTAGTATTCTTTTTGGCTGGTTTATGTTCTTTATTGCTCTGTATGTGCCATTTTTTCGAAAAATCCTTCAAACGGTTCCCCTTTCCGGATCAGACTGGTTAATTTTAATTAGCCTGGGATTGGTCAGTTTAATTTTAATTGAATTTGGTAAATCTCTTTTTATCCATCCTAAACTAAAAAAAGTATAATCATGGCCTTTGTATATATAGCAATTATCATTTTAGCTTCGGTCCTTTTAGTTAAAGGCACTCACTGGGCCATTAAGGCTTTAAATTATCTAGCTGAGTATTTAAGGGTGCCTGAATTTGTAGTCGCTTTTATTCTGGCCGGACTGGCCACTTCTTTTCCTGAATTTTTTGTTGGTATTTCATCGGCCCTTAATAAAACTCCCATTCTTTCCTTTAGCAATGTCTTTGGCTCAAACATTGCCAATTTAACTTTAATTTTAGGATTAACCGTTATTTTAATTAAAGGATTAAGATTAGAATCAAAAATAATCACCCGCAACATTTTTTATACTCTAATTCTAATTATCTATCCTATTCTCTTGGCCTCGGACGGATTAATTTCTAGAATTGACGGAGTGGCCCTAATAACTATTTTTGTTTTATATAATTTAATTCTTTTTTTTCAGAATAAAGATTTTGATAAAATAGCCGGCGGAGCTCGACGCAAAGATTTAATTAAGAATCTATTCCTATTTGCCCTGGGTGTCTCCCTTCTTTTAATCGGCGCCGAAATTATTGTTAGGGTTTCTATTCATTTAGCCATTGAACTTAATATTTCCCTATTCTTAATTGGACTTTTATTAGTCGCCATTGGAACATCTCTACCGGAATTAATTTTTGGACTTAAAGCAGCAAAGGAAAAACACCGGGGGATGATTATTGGTAACATCCTAGGATCTTTAACCACCAACTCAACCGCCGTTTTAGGTGTCACCGCTATTATTTCTCCAATTATGATTGGTAATATTAGTCTTTTAACCAGCAGTTCTATATTTCTATTGATCGCCTATTTTCTTTTTATGGTTTTTGCTTTAACAAAAAAAAGAATTTCCTGGAAAGAAGGTTTAATTCTTCTTTTCTTTTATATTATCTTTATCATTTCTCAATTTATGGTAAAATAAAAAATAATTATGTATATCTTGCTTAAAGATTTAAAAAAATACTTAAATAAAACTGTCACCATTAAGGGATGGGTTTTTAATTTCCGCTCTTCCGGCTCAATTTATTTTTTACAATTTCGCGACGGCAGTGGCGAAATTCAAATTATTGTTTCTAAAAAAGAAGTAGATAAAAATTCATGGGCGGCTTGCCAAAGTTTAACTGTAGAATCCAGTCTTGAAATAACCGGTAAAATATATTTAGAAGAACGGTCACCCCATGGCTATGAAATGCAGACACAAAAAATAAAAATCATTTCCTTGGCTGAAGAATATCCAATTGGCAAAAAAGATCACGGCGTAGATTTTCTCATGGACCACCGCTATCTTTGGATTAGATCAAGAAAACAAGCGGCCATTCTTAAAATTAGAGACGAAATAATTTTTTCCATTCGTTTATTTTTCAAAAACCAAGGTTTTACTCTAACCGACGCTCCTATTTTAACTCCAACATCCTGTGAAGGCACTACTGCCCTTTTTGCTATTAAATACTTTGATAAAAAAGCTTATTTATCTCAATCCGGTCAACTTTATCTCGAATCCTTAATTTATTCACTGGGTAAAGTTTATGATTTTGGCCCTACTTTTAGAGCCGAGAAATCTAAAACTCGCCGCCATTTAACTGAATTTTGGATGATGGATGCCGAAGCGGCTTTTGTTGAACATCAAGAAAATATGGAAATCCAAGAAAAATTAATTACCTTTATTATTAATTCTGTGCTAAAAAACCGAAAAAAAGAATTAAAAATTCTAGATAGAAATACCTCTCTACTTAAAAAAATAAAACCACCTTTTCCTAAAATTACATATGATCAAGCAATTAAAAAACTGCAAGAAAAAGGAATAAAAATTAAATGGGGAGATGATTTTGGCGGGGACGAAGAAACAATTCTTTCTCAAATGTTTGATCGACCACTCTTTATTGAAAAATACCCAGCTAAAATCAAGGCTTTTTATATGAAATCGGATCCAAAAAATGCCAAATTAGTTCTAAATAATGATTGCTTAGCTCCGGAAGGTTACGGAGAAATTATTGGCGGTTCACAAAGAGTTGATGATTTAAAAACCTTAGAAAATAAAATTAAAAAATTTAAACTACCCCGCCAGCCCTTAGAATGGTATCTAGATTTACGCCGCTACGGTTCAGTACCTCATTCTGGTTTTGGAATTGGACTGGAACGAACAATAGCCTGGATTTGTGGCTTAAATCATATTAGGGAAACCATTCCCTTTCCTAGACTAATTAATAGAATAAATCCTTAATCCATTGACATAATCTTAATAGTGTGTTAATATAAAAAAGATGTTTAAACAAACCTTTTGCCAATTAAATAATAATAATAATAATAATAATGACCGTCACTGGCGGACTTGATTGGTATTAATTTAAATCTTTCATAAATCCGCCCCGTAAGCAAGGCGGATTTTTTATACCCCTCATCTAAGCTCTGGGGTAGTTTAATTGGTAAAACGCTACGCTGTTAACGTAGTTAGTGGAGGTTCGAGTCCTCCCCCCAGAGCCTAGGTGAGGGATAAATTTATTTTCCATTTTTCTAGTTTATGCTATACTTCTTTATAGACTAGATAAACTAAAAAAATATTATGAAACGAATTCTTAATATAGAAACTATTGATAAAATTAGTTCAAAGGTTAAATTAGCTGGTTGGGTTAATACCCGCCGGAATATGGGTAAAATTATTTTTATTGATTTAAGAGACAGATCAGGTCTGATTCAGGTTGTTTTTATT
Organism: Patescibacteria group bacterium; assembly: GCA_022572625.1. Lineage (GTDB taxonomy): Bacteria > Patescibacteriota > Patescibacteriia > UBA2591 > UBA6264 > JACZVN01. Next base: position 6,167 of record JACZVN010000009.1, read on the forward strand.
CCGCAAGAACTTGACCAAGCATCTCAAAAAGCAATGAAAAAAATCAGGCCGGAATATGTAGTTGAAATTGAAGGCCTGGTTAATCAAAGGCCAAAAAACCAAACTAATAAAAATTTAGAAACTGGTAAGGTGGAAATCCTGGCTAAAAAATTAGTTATTTTAAATCAATCTAAAACTCCGCCATTTGAAATTGATAATGAAACACTCCAGGCTAACGAAGAATTACGCTTAAAATATCGTTATTTGGATTTACGCCATAAAAGAATGAAAAATAATATTATTCTTCGCCATCAGATTATCAAAACTATCCGTGATTATTTAGACCAGGTTGGATTTTTAGAGATCGAAACCCCAATTTTGACTAAAGGTACGCCCGAAGGAGCTAGAGAATTTATTGTTCCTTCACGACTTTATCCAAATAAATTTTATGTTCTCCCCCAAGCTCCCCAACAATTCAAACAACTTTTAATGGTGGCGGGGATAGAAAAATATTTTCAAATTGCTCGCTGTTTTCGTGATGAAGATACACGTGGCGACCGCCAGCCAGAATTCACTCAATTAGATATAGAAATGAGCTTCATTTCTCAAAACGATATTTTAGATTTAGTTGAAAATTTAGCTGTTGAAATAGTGAAAAAAGTAACACCAAATAAAAAAATCTCTGTTACTCCTTTTCCTCGTTTAACCTTTAAACAAGCAATGGAAAAATATCAGACTGATAAACCTGATCTACGAAAAAATAAAAATAATCCAGACGAATTAGCTTTCTGCTTTATTACTGATTTCCCTTTATTTAAATATTCAGAAACCGAGAAAAAAAACGTTTCTGTCCATCACCCTTTCACTTCGCCTAAAACCGAGGATATTTCTCTACTTAATAAAAATCCTTTAAAAATTATGGCTCGGCAGTATGATTTTGTTTGTAATGGACTTGAAATAGCTGGCGGATCAATTAGAATCCATCAGCGTGATATTCAAGAAAAAATCTTTCAAATTTTAAAAATAACTAAAAAAGAAATCCAAAGACGATTTGGACATATATTGGAAGCATTTGAATATGGAGCTCCACCACACGGAGGAATTGCTTGGGGACTAGATAGGTTAGTAATGATTTTAGCTAATGAACCCAATATTAGAGAAATTATTGCTTTTCCTAAAACGGCTGAACAAAAAGATCTAATGATGGGAGCGCCCAGTGAAATACCAAAAAAACAATTAATCGAAGCTAATATCAAAAGTATCAAGGATAAAGGATAAAAAACATGCGCATTATTAAACTAGCTTTGCAAAATTCATTTCGTAACCCCTGGCTTTCTATTACCAGTATTCTCATTGCTTTTCTAATGCTTTTTTCGCTCAGTGTAATTTACAGCATTAATGTTATTGGACAGCAAGTGCTTGATTCTTTTAAGAATAAAATGGATTTGGGAATCTATTTGAAACAAGATGTCAATGAAAACACAGTAAATCTACTAAGATCAGAACTAGAAAACATGGAACAAGTAAAAGAACTACGTTATTTAACTCCGGAACAATCCTTGAAAGAATTTGAACAAAGACATCAAAATAACCCTTTAATTTTAAAATCTTTAAAAGAATTAGAAGAAAATCCCCTGGGAGTAACAATTACTCTTAAATTTTACGATCCGGCCGATTATCAGTTAGCCCTATCAATAATTAATAAACCTGAATATACAGAATTAATCCAAGAGCAAGATTTTTATGATTACCAGAAATTAATCCAAGGTTTTAATAAATTTACCCAGAAAATTTCCTACGCCGGCTTGGGCATTAGTGGTCTTTTCATTTTTATCGCTATCCTAATTATTTTTAACACCATTAAGTTGGGAGCTTTATCGCGCCAAGAAGAAATTAAAATTATGAGATTAGTTGGCGGAACATCCTGGTTTATTCGCGCTCCTTTTTTAATTGAAAGTAGTCTTTATGCTTTAATGGCCTGGCTTTTAAATTTAGGGGCAATTTTGATTATTGCTTTTTATAGCAATTCCTATATTCAACAATTTTTAGAATTAGAATTTAATCTTTATTTATACTTAACTAGTAAAGGATTAATATTCTTAATCGGTCTCCTAATTTATGCTTTAATTATTTCGATGATTGGCAGTAGTTTAGCGATTAAAAAATATCTAAAATTTTAATGGTTTCAGTTGAAAATTTTAATTATTATTTACCGAAAAAATTAATTGGCCAAAAACCTATTCGTCCTCGAGACCACTCAAGGTTAATGGTTTTAAAAAGACGTGAACAAAAAATTGTTCACGATTATTTTTATAATCTAGATAAATATCTCCATCCCGGTGATATACTGGTAGCTAATAATTCTAAAGTAATACCGGCTAGACTTTTAGGTAAAAAAGAAACTGGTGGTAAAATAGAAATCCTTTTAATCAAACCACTTGGTAATGCTAAATGGGAAACACTAGTTAAGGGAAAAATTAAATCAGGTTCAAATATTATCTTTAATAAAAATTTTAAAGGCCAATTAATTCAATCTGTTAATTCAAACAGCTGGCAAATAAAATTTAATCTGATTGGGGAAAAATTAAATCAGGCTATTAATAAATTTGGGGTTGCTCCGACCCCGCCTTATATTAAACCTCTTTCTAATCTTAAGGAATATCAAACTATTTATGCTAAACATCCTGGATCAATCGCTGCCCCGACAGCCGGATTTCATTTTACTCCCAGATTAATTAAAAAATTAAAAAAACAAGATCTGGATCTTGAGTTTATTACCTTGCATGTCGGTTTAGGTACTTTTCAGCCAGTAAAAGTAAGAGAAATACAAAAACATAAAATGCATTCAGAAATAGCTGAAATAAAACCTAGGGTTGCTTATAAGCTAAATAAAATAAAAACTAATAAACAAAGAATTATCGCCATTGGCACTACCAGTGCCCGAACCCTAGAAGCATTTTGCTTAAATAAAAATAAATTAGAATTTGGAACAAAATCAATTGAACTATTTATTTATCCTCCGTATCAATTTAAATTCATTGATGGAATGATTACCAATTTTCACTTACCTAAATCGACTCTATTAATGCTAGTTTGTGCTTTTGCGAACCGGGACTTTATTTTCCAGGC
>JACZVN010000118.1 GCA_022572625.1 Patescibacteria group bacterium
TACTATATAATTATATAGTGATAATTATCAGCCAAAGAAAAATTATTTTAGATTACCTAAAAACTAGATAAACTAATCTGCTAGAGCAGATAAATAAATTAATTATAAAACTATGATTACAATAGGTCAAAAAATCCCTGATTTAACCTTAGAGGCCTTTCATCAGGAAAAATTTAAAAAAATTAAACTTTCTAATTATAGAGGTAAATGGCTAATTTTAGTATTTTATCCAGCTGATTTCACTTTTATCTGTCCAACCGAATTGGAAGAATTGGCAGATAATTATTCTAAATTTAAAAAACTGGGAGCGGAAATTTTAAGCGTTAGTACTGACACTGTTTTTGTTCACAAAGCTTGGCATGATAATTCTCCGGCTATTAAAAAAATTAAATTCCCCATGCTTGCTGACCCCACTGGAAAACTGTGTAAAAAATTTGGCACATATATTGAAAATGAAGGTTTAGCCTTGAGAGGTAGTTTCATTATTGACCCCGAAGGAATAGTTAAAGCTTTTGAAATAAATGATAACAGTATCGGGCGCAAGGTTGAAGAACTTTTACGAAAATTACAAGCCGCAAAATTTGTTAAAGAGCACAAAGGTTTGGTTTGTCCGGCTTCATGGGAACCGGGTCAGAAAACTTTAAAACCAAGCTTAAAATTAATTGGTAAAATTTAAATAAATTAATCTTATAAATATATGATTTATGAAGCAAAAAATTTTGATCATTTATTAGGGACGAAGGGGTTTAGTGACCAATCACTTCAGAACCACTTTACCCTCTACCAGGGATACGTGGCTAACACTAATAAACTATTGGAAAAATTAAGTGACTTAGTTAAACAAGAAAAAACTTCAACTCCAGAATATGCTGAATTTAAACGCCGGTTTGGATGGGAATTTAATGGGATGAGACTTCATGAATATTATTTCGGCAGTATGACTAAAGAAAACCAAAGCCTTGACTCTAATTCCGAACTGGCTAAAAAAATCGCTCAAGATTTTGGCAATTATGAAAACTGGGAAAATGATTTTAAAGCCACTGGAGCGCTTCGCGGCATTGGTTGGGCCATATTATATCTTGATCCAGAAACAGGAAAACTATTTAATATCTGGATCAATGAACATGATCTCGGACACCTTGCCGGTGGCATCCCTTTATTGCCCATAGATGTTTTTGAACATGCTTTTATAACTGACTATGGATTAAACCGGGCTAATTATATTAAAGCATTTTTAAATGCTATTAACTGGGAAGAAGTCAACAAAAGATTAAAATAATATTCTGTTTGATAATTAGTTAAAAACCGCGATATAAAATTATATCGCGGTTTTAAATTTGACAAAAATTTAAATAAATGATAAAATGACATTATAAGTTCTTTAAAAATATCAATCTAATTAAAATGGAGGTATGAAATGAAAGGGATTAAATTAAGTCTCGGATTGATCTTGATATCAGCGTTTTTAACCAGTTTTGCTCAGGCTCAAAATAAAAATAATTTTAATATTCGGTTTGAGCCATTTAAAATGACTGCTTATGGAGCTAATTTACATGTTGGTGACAAATTTGAATTTTATAATGAATTAACTGGCATACCCAGAAATCATAGCTATAATTATGGAGTAAATTACGATCCAATTGTAATAGACTTGGCAAATGAACTAAATTTCGCTTGGGAAATAACTTACCGTCATCCAGGAACAACTTCTAAATTTGGTTTGCGCGGCTGGCAGTTTCATTCATTTGGCCGGGATTATGGTTTAGTTAGCTCAGATAAGGATTTTTTAAGGGGCGTTAGAATGTTTGGACAAACCTTAATACCACTCACAAATGATCAAAAAGAAAAGGGGGTATCGGATGTCTGGTTTTGGGGTCAAAATGATTTACGTCTTAAAAAGGCTGAATTCTTTATCGCTCTTCAAACATCTACTATTAGTGAAGTTAGCCTCGGACTGGAAGCAATTCAAATAAACCATAAGCAAAACTTTGGACAAGAACAGTGGGCTTTGATTAAAGAATTTTATGTCTGGTATGATTTTAATAACCATGTTACTTTAATGGAAAATGATAAATCAAGTTACTTGGGTCTTGGCCCCAGCTTTAGACTAAATTTAAAAACCGAATTCTTAGAAGGCTTTTTAAAACAATCTATCTTTTTTGGTCAAGCTAAATATCGTGGAAATTGGACTGATGTTGATGATATTGAAATTATTACCAGGAGCGATAATTCAGTTTACGCCACTGCCTTATATGATGGACAATTCCCATTTAAACAAGAAGAATTAAGAGCGATCCCAAACACAGAATTAGGTTTAAAATTAATTTTCCGAGATAAGATCAATGAAAGTGT
>JACZVN010000010.1 GCA_022572625.1 Patescibacteria group bacterium
ACAGGCACAGGATCCTGTAACTGAAGAAACACCCACTTTGCCAAAACAGCCAATGGGACAAGCACCAACTGGCGAAGAAAACTTGGCACAAGAAGCGGTTTCAGCAGGACAGCAAGAAGAAAAAGGACAGCAAACTGCAGAAACACCTGCGCAACCTACTGAGCAAAAAACAGAAGAAACTGCATAGTATTATTTATTTTATTTTTATTAAAATCTGGACATAAAATAGTTATTGTTACCGGCGGCGGCCAGACCAGTAAAAAATATAATTTAGCCGCGACAAAAATCAGCCAAGTTAAAAATATCGATTTAGATTGGTTGGGGATTGCCGCCACCAAGTTAAACGCTGAATTACTAAGGGTAATTTTTTCTCAACAGGCCTATTCTCAAGTTCTTGATAATCCAAATCAAAAAATTAGGACTAATAAAAAATTGATTATTGCTTCAGGCTGGAAACCAGGATGTTCAAGTGATTTAGACGCTGTTTTATGGGCCAATAATTTCCAAGCCAGGTTATTGATTAATTTAACTGACATTGATTTTGTTTATGAAAAAGATCCGGATCAATATCCCAAAGCCCGGCCAATTAAACAGATTAATTGGGCTGATTTTAGAAAAATTATCGGTAATCAGTGGTCGCCTCGATTATCACGCCCCTTTGGCCCGCCAGCGGCTCGTTTAGCCCAAAAAAATAAATTAAAAGTTTTAATTTTAAATGGCCGCAAATTAGATAATTTAAAGAATTATTTAAAAGGTAAAAATTTTAAAGGAACGATTATTGAATAAACTTTTCCACCTTGACAGATTTAAAAAAATTATTTAATCTTAAATAAAGTCACAGACAGCAGGTGTCCTCAAAACTTAATTACCTGCCGAGACTAATCAAATAGTAACTACTATCATATTCAAAGCCGATAGTAATAGTCTGTGATTGCAGACTATTTTTATTAAATTATGTCTAAAACAAAAGAACAAAAACAGAAAATTATTAATCAACTTCAAATAGAGTTGAAAAAGGCAAAAAGTCTAATTTTTGTCGATTATTATGGTTTACCCGTAAGCAGTATTGATGAGTTAAGAAAATTGCTCAAACAAAAATCCGGCCGTTATTTAGTGGCTAAAAAAACTTTATTAAAATTAGCTCTAGACAATATTGGACTTAAAGGTATTGATTTAAATAAATTAACCGGTGGATTAGGTTTAGTTTTAAGTTTAGAAGAAGAAGCAACTTTAGCTAAATTAGTAGTTGATTTTAGTAAAACTCATAAACCATTAACTATTCAGGGAGGTATTTTCAAGTCTGAATTTGTTGAGGTTGAAACAATTGAAACTTTAGCTAAATTGCCAAGCCACGAAGAATTATTGGCACAATTGGTAGGAACGATTAAGGCGCCATTAAGTAATTTAGTTTATGTCTTAAGCGGAAATTTCAGAAATTTAGTTTATGTTTTATCAGCGATTAAAAAATAATTAATTATAAATTAATAATAATCAAAATATGACTGAAGAAAAACAAAATCAAGACGAAAAAAAACAAGAGGAAACTCAACCTTCTCCGGTGACTCCCCAAGAAGAAAAAGAATCCCCCAAAGAGGATCAAGCTACGACTGAATCTAAAAAAGAAGTTAAAGTCCCGGCTAAATTTAAAAGCCTGGTCGAAGAAATAGAAAAAATGAATGTGATGGATTTATCTGAATTAGTTAAGATTTTAGAAGATAAATTTGGAGTTTCAGCTCAAGCCCCAATGGCCGTAGCCGCCACTCCGGCTGATGGAGATAGTGAAGGTGCTGGAGAAGAGCAGACTACTTTTAATGTTGAATTGACTGAAGCCGGTGGAAATAAGATTTCGGTAATTAAGGCTATTAGAGAATTTATTACCATTGGCCTTAAAGAAGCTAAAGATTTAGTTGATGCCGCCCCTAAATTAGTCAAGGAAGGAGTGAATAAAGAAGAAGCCGAGAATATGAAGAAGAGACTAGAAGAAGCTGGAGGTAAAGTAACATTAAAATAAAAGTTTAACCTATTAATTAAGGTTAAACTTAATAAAGACTATGGGATTACTATCCTGTGGTTTTTATTATTTTAAATTGATTTCAAAGATGCTGGTGCTATCCAAGAGCCAAGCTCGATCTTCGCGCTGGCTAATAACAAAACCTTTTAAATCTTTTAATTGAGGAAACATTAGTTGTTTAACTAATTTGCCTTCTTTGGATAAGATAATCAATCGTTGACTAGCCCCATCTAAAAGGTATAAATATCTTCTGTCTGAATCAGTAAATAGTTTTATTTTATTTTGATAATTTAAGATATTGGGATCCTGGACCGAAAGGGCCGGCTCAATATCATCTAAATTAAATTCGGCCGGCGTATTTTTATAGAATTTAGAAATTTGGCCGGTCTTTTTAAAAACATAAATTGAACCGTCAATTGTAAAAGCTAGCGCGTTGGAAAGATTAGGGCTGCCTTGAATCCAGGGTTCTTCTTTACCAAAACCATCAATGGTTTTGGTATATTTATAAATTTGGTTATTAAGGCTATCTAAAAGATAAAGGTAACGACCGTAGGCAAATAAATCATTTATTTTTTTTGAGCTATAGGCTGTTTCAAGTTTTAAAGGGAGTAATTTTTGATCAATGGTATTAAAGGTTAGTAATTCTTGGTTTTGATCGTAGCCAATTAAATTATCATTATCTAAAGGAAATAATTGAATAATCCGGCCGACATTGGCAGAAGTGTTGTTAACAATTTTAGCTTCTTGACTAGAAATATTATAGAGATAAATATAATTATTTTCTGGATTAAAAATATAAAAGTCATCGCCAATATTTACTAAGCCGCCGGTCAGGGCTTTTTTATCTATTGATGATAGATCGATTAGTGGTTCTAAATTATCAATCACACTAAGACGATAAAATTTATTCAGCTGTTCAAAATATCGGTTATAAAAGAGTTGAGTTGATGTTTTTTGCTCTTCATTTTTTTGCGGTATTTGTTCTAAAAGTTGTTTAGTTTCAGCAAATAATTTTTTTATTTTATCAGGGTCGCCATAAATTAAAGCAATTGATAATTCAGATTCTTTGGTTTTGAGATTAGCAATTATTTGATCATATTTTTCAGTTTGCTGGGTTTTAAATTCTTCCCGGCCTAAACTGATTAAACTCTGAATAAAAAATATTGCTAAAATTATTAAAAAAATCACTATAATTTTCCGTCCGCTAATGGCTTTTATTTTATTTTTAAGCTCAAGCGATTTTAAGAAAGGGTTTTTTTGCTTAATTTTTATTTCCGGCTGGTTTGTCTGTTTATTCATATCCAACGGTCGGTCAATTTCAGCTTCTTTTATCTCTTGAGGCTCCACCTGGACTTTTTGTTTAGGTTCAATTTTATCTGAAGAAGAAATCAATGATTCATCGCGATGAGAAACCACTAGGGCCAGTAAATTAATTTGTTCAGTCTTATTTGATAATAATTGTTTTATTTCGTTCATTGCCTTATCAACGGGCAATTCTTTTAATAGTTGAATAATTTTTTTATCTGGGAAATAATCAAATAGGTTATTAGTGGCAAAAAGTAAAATGTTATTTTCCTCTAAAGATCCGCTAATGACATTTAAAAATTCGGTTTCCTTATTTTCTTTAGCTAATTCTTGTTTTTGGTCATTGGAAATTAGATAGGCTTTAATTTGACCAGCTTGACTAAAATGAACTTTATTTTTAAATATATTAATAATATCAATATCATAATTAGTAATATATTTTTCAAAAAATTCTTTTTCCTGAATTTTTTGTTTTTGCAACCAGTTATTAGTTTTTTGTAATATATCCTCAAATTCTTTTTCAATATCTTGACCCGATCTCGTAGGATGATAAAAATTACCTTTGATAAAATCTATTAAAGCTTGTGACCATTCTTTAGCTTGGGTTATAATTTCATCGCTGGCCTCCCTTTTAAAGTTTAAGTCAATTAAAATAGCCAAGCGGCCAAATTTTTCTAAAAATCTTTTTTCTGGATTAGCTAAATAAAGCTGGGAGTAGTTGTTCGACTCTTTAGGGTTTGAAAAACAAATTTGTGAAACATTAATTTTACTCATTTAATAATTATAGTATAAAAAAATAAAGGTGTAAACAGACCCTTTTAATTTTAGTTTATTTTTAGTAAAATAAAGAGATGTATTTATTTATTAATAATTTAGACCAGGATAAAATATTTTTAGCTATTTTTAAAAGACCAGCCTCTAAGGAAGCGACTTATTTGATTTTACCCAAAAAACAAGATCGAAGCGAAAGTATTTTAAAAGGTTTGAATCAACTTTTTAAAAAAGCTAATCAGTCAGTTAAAAATATTAAAGGTCTGATTGTAGTTAATGGTCCTGGTTCTTTTACTGGAATTAGGGTTGCTTTATCTATCGCCAATACGATAGCTTGGCAGTTAAAAATTCCGGTAGTCGGTATTAGTTTAAATAAGGGAAAAGATAATCAGACTTTAATTAAAGCTGGTTGGTCTAAATTATTAAAAACTAACTCTAGCCGGCTCGTCCGCCCGTTTTATGGCCAAAAACCAAACATTACTAAATCAAAAGTGACTTGTTAATAACTATATGTTGACAGATTCTTTATCCTAGTATAAGCTATTAATAATTATGAAAATATTTATTTCATTAAATAGTTATGTTAAAGAAAATAAAAAAAGCTTCTGGTCGGGGAGTTAGTTTTTGTTTACTAGGTAACGAAAGACGGCTCCCCCCTGGGAGCTGATTTTAATATCTGAGGATATGAAAAATAGACAACAAGTATCATGCCCAGAATGTGATGCTTCAATCATCCTTTCGTCAAATCTTGATCAAGGGGAAATTCTTACCTGTTCTGATTGCAGCGTTGAATTGGAGGTTAGGGAAATTAATCCGGTAAAATTAGAAATGGCGCCAGCGGAAGAAGAAGACTGGGGAGAGTAGATTAGCTTAATTGTTTCTAGTTTAAAGTATGGACCCTGGGTCTCCACATGAATTTTTTGATGTGGAGGCCTGGCGTCCAGATAAGCTGGAGCCTTAAAAGGAGGTGAATAATATGGCAAAGGTCGTATTCATAAACAAGAATAAAAAGTTGATCGCAGATGGCGAGACGTATGTTGAGCCTGGACAACTTTATTATCAAGGTGTTTCTTTGGATAAAGTTGTGGGTAAATTGTCTTATGTTCCTTTTTATTTGCATTGCTCTTTAGGACATAATGCTTCGCCAGAACAGTTGGTTCAATTTGAACGAGTGTTTACAATGGACGCAACTCAGTTTATATCAGAATCTGAGTTACACTATATTGCTCAAGTGAAAGGAGGATCTTATAGTAAGTTAACGGCGCTGATTAATTATATTGGCGGGAAATTTGAAACTGGAATTTTAAAGCAAAGAATGGGTGTTTTGCGCGAACTTAATAAAGATCTCGGACTAGATGGCATTCTTGATCCAGCACTGGCCACCGTTCCCTTAATCCTAAATACCCTACCTAAACTTTATGCTGTAATTGACGGACGAAAGCCGGATCATCAGGCGGCGACATTTATAGAGTCATTCTTTATTAATGTTTTAGGGAGAATTCCTAATGAATTTTCTAATAAAGAATTGATCGCCTGGGATACGTATTTAGTATCATTATGTGTTCATGGATTAACTTCACCCAGTTATCATGGGTTTAGGGTGTCAGCCAATACGCGAGCGCCATTTACGACTGCCCTTCAAGCCTGGTTGACCGCGGCGGCTGGAGATTTACATTTTGGAGCGATTGGTGGAGCCATCTATGATCTATGTGAAGTGGAAAGGCGCGGAATTACCCATCGTGAACATATTCAAGCGATATTAGACAATGGATTTCGAGTGAGCGGTTATGGTCATCGGATGCATCCCAGATTATTAGCTAACTATCCGCACGGCAGTAAAACTATTAAGAATCATCAGAGCATACCTTATCAGGAGAATTTGCAAACTGATCCTCGGGTTCGAATTAATTTTGCCTGCTGGCGCGAACTTGACTACCAGGGGAAATATATCCAAATGACACGCCAGAGGGCCAAAGAAGCATTTACTTTAGTAGGTTGTGCAAATGTGGATACCATGGCGGCTGGATTATATCTTGATTTAGGGCTTAAACAAGAACATACTTTACTTGGACCATTTATCGCTCGTCTTCCTCATTTAATGAAAATATATGTTGAGGAAGCAAGTAAAACTAGACCCAATAAGTATATTGGTCTAAAAGAAAGAGAATAAAATATGAAATTAGGAATTATTTATTCACGTTTAAGGGTAGAAGAAAAGTTACTTTTTTCTGAAGCAGAAAAGAGTCATATTGATTTGATAAAAATTCAAGACCGTGACCTAATTTTTAATCTGACCCGCCCAAATTTTGCTAAGCAAAACTTGGGCGGGTTAAATATTGTTTTAGCCAGAAGCGTTCACCATGAAAGAATTGTCCCTTATTTATCTATTTTAGAAAATCAAGATATTAAAACAGTAAATACATCTCAGGCCACCAGAATTTGTGATAATAAATTATTAACTAGTTTAGCTTTAATAAAAAATAATATTCCCACTCCTAAGACGCTGATTGCTTTGACCGTTGAATCAGCCCTTAAAGCCATAGAGAAAATGGGTTATCCAGTGGTACTTAAGCCAATAATCGGATCCTGGGGTAGGTTATTAAGTAAAGTTAATGACCGCGAAGCGGCCGAAGCGTTATTAGAGCATAAGAGTATCCTTGGTTCGCCCCAACATTCAATTTTTTATATTCAAGAGTATATTGAAAAAAGCGGTCGTGATATTCGTTCATTTGTCATTGGAGATAAAACTATCGCCGCGATTTATCGCCACGGTGATCATTGGATTACCAATACCGCTCGAGGAGGAGTTACTTCCAATTGTCCGGTAACTGATGAGATAAATAAATTATCTATCAAAGCAGCTCAAGCGGTAGGCGGAGAAATTGTCGCCATTGATTTACTTGAAACAAAACAAGGCTTATTGGTTAATGAAGTTAACTCAACCATGGAGTTTAGAAATAGTATTGAAGTGACTGGAGTTAATATTCCAAAAGAAATTATAGATTATTTAATTAAAAAATATGATGAAGAAAAAAATTAAATGTTCAATTGTTGGCGCCTCGGGCTATACCGGTGGAGAGCTTTTACGTTTATTACTTTTTCATCCCAGAGTGGAAATCAGTCAGATTACTTCTGAAACATATACTGGTAAAGCCGTATCTTTTATTCATCCGAATCTACGCAAAATAACTGATTTAAAGTTTACCTCTATTAACGATTTAAAACCCAGTGATGTTTTATTCATTACTTTGCCACACTATAGAAGCCAGGAGAAATTTAGTCAACTTAAAAAAATGGCTCAAGTAGTGATTGATTTGAGTCAAGATTTTAGATTAGATCCGCGTTTTGTTTATGGCTTGGCTGAATTACATCGAGCCGAGATTAAGACGGCTAATTATATTGCCGGAGCTGGATGCAATGCTACGGCCGTTATTTTAGGTCTTTATCCTTTTTATAAGAATAATTTGATCATTCCAGAGCAGACGGTGGTTGAAGCTAAAATTAGTTCGTCCGCTGCCGGCCGTCAACTATCTTTAGGATCTCATCATCCTGAGCGCAGTGGCGCCGTCCGTTCATATAAGCCAACCGGCCACCGCCACGTCGCTGAGATTTGTCATCAATTGGGAGTTAAAAATATTCATTTTTCGGCCACCGCTATTGAAATGGTCAGGGGAATTTTAATGACCGCCCATGTATTTTTAAAAAATCCTTTAACCGATAAGGATATTTGGAATTTATATCGAGAAACGTATAAGCATGAACCATTTATTAGAATCATTAAGCAAAAAACTGGAGTCTATCGTTATCCCGAACCAAAATTGGTTAGGGGGACTAATTATTGCGATATTGGTTTTGAAATAGATAAAGAAACCAATCGCGTGGTGGTGATGGCGGCGATTGATAATTTAGTCAAAGGGGCAGCTGGCCAAGTTATCCAGGCTTTTAATCTTCGATTTGGTTTTAATGAAACAACGGGTCTGGAATTTCCAGGACTGCATCCTTGTTAAATTATGTTAATTCTTAAAATTGGCGGAGGGAAAACAATTAATTTAAAAGCGATCGTCGCTGATCTTAAAAATATTGATCAGCCTTTTATTGTTATTCACGGGGCTAATGCTTTACGGGACGAAATTGCTCAAAAAATGGGTCATCCTACTAAAACCGTCACTTCTGTCTCCGGTTATACAAGTGTTTTAACTGACCAAGTAGCGATGGATATTTTTATGATGGCTTATGCTGGATTAAGAAATAAACGCTTAGTTGAACTATGCCAACAAAATAATATCAACGCGATTGGTTTAACTGGCCTGGATGGCAGATTGATTCGCGGTCATCGGAAAAAAGCAATTAAGATTAAGACCAAAGATAAAATTAAATTAATTAGGGATGATTTATCTGGACGACCAGATAAATTAAATGTTGATTTCCTAAATTCTATTTTAGCCATGGGTTATGTGCCGTTTATTACCCCGCCTATTTTAAGTTATCAAGGGCAAGCTTTAAATACCGACAACGATAATATCGTTGCTTTATTAGTTAAAGAATTATCGGTTAAAATAGTAATTCATTTATTAGAGGCGCCTGGTTTATTAAAAAATATAAATGATCCAGATTCATTGATTAAAAAAATTAGTCAAAAGAAATTAGAATTTATAGAAAAAACTTATACCCAGGGTCGGATAAAAAGAAAGATGTTAAGTGTTCGCCAGGCTTTTGCCAATGGAGTTAAAAAAGTTGTTTTTGCTGATGGTCGAGTGGATCAGCCTATTAGCCAGGCGTTAAAAGGAAAAGGAACAATAATTATTTAAAAATGAATATTCAAGCCATTGAAAATCAGCATCTTATTCCGGTTTATACTAAACGAGATATTACTCTGGTTAAAGGTCGGTTAATATTTTTATTTGATGATCAGAATAAGAAATATTTAGATTTGACT
>JACZVN010000119.1 GCA_022572625.1 Patescibacteria group bacterium
CCGCCTGGTATAATGGTCGCCAGGGCAAACAAAATTATTCTCTTAAATTTGACGGCACTGACGATATAATAACCCATGGAGATGTTTTAGATGCCCGGACTAATGATGTTTCAATTAGTTTTTGGTTTAAAACCAGCGTAGTCCAAGACCAGTGGGAAGGATTTTTTGTAACAAAAACTAATGGAAATGATGCTAATCGAGAACAAACATATCGAGTTTCAATTAGGGGTAGTTTGGATGGGACCAATGTAAATAAAGTTAGATTTTATTTTGGGAATGGGACCGGAAATGGTTATTCTTTTACTAGCACTAATAGTACCTATAATGATGGAAAGTGGCATCATGTGGTGGCCGTGGCCGATCGATCTGGTGATATAGGTATATACATGGATGGAGCATTAGATTCATCAGAAGTTGATATTTCAGCATATACAAGTCAAGATTTAAATAATTCTATTGATTTAGCCATTGGCGGAAATCAGATCGGCGGGTCATATTTTTACGAGGGTCAAATCGATGACGTCCGCATCTATAATTATGTCCTAACGACTGATCAAATAAAGCAGGTTTATAACTTTGGCGCTGCCAGATTAGGCACTGGAAATTAAGAACTGGAAATTATCTCTACTAACTAAAATATATCTTAATGCAAAAAATAACGATTAAAGATAAAAATTATCCTCAGTTGTTAAAACAGATTTATGATCCGCCAAAACAGCTTTATATCCTGGGTAAATTAGAAAAATTAGAAAAATATCCTTTGGCCGTGGTCGGAACGCGTAAAGTATCTAGTTATGGCCGGCAGGTAACCGAGCAATTTGTCAGAACCTTGGGCCAAAAAGGATTAACTATTATTAGCGGACTAGCGATCGGTGTAGATGGATTAGCTCACCAAGCCGCTTTAGAGGTAAAAGCAAAAACCATTGCCGTACTTGGGTCTGGTTTTGATAATATGTATCCTACCGCTCATAAAAAATTAGCTCAAGATATTGTCGAATCCGGCGGAGCCGTAATCACTGAATATCCGCCTGAGATGCCGCCTTCTAAAATAACTTTTCCAGCTCGCAATAGAATTATTTCTGGTTTATCTTTGGGAGTTTTAGTTATTGACGCGCCCGAACGGTCAGGGGCTTTAATCACCGCCCGGACCGCCCTTGAACAGGGACGAGATGTATTTGCGGTGCCTGGTCAAATAAATGACCGGAATTTTATAGGGACAAATGAATTAATAAAAAAGGGAGCGGCGATGGTCACTAAACCAGAAGATGTTTTAGAAGAGTTGGGCCTTTCAGATGTATTAACTACTGACTACAGGGTCGGACCCTGTAGTGAGGAGGAGGAAATATTATTGGGGTGTTTAAGTAAGAAGGCAGTTCATATTGATCAATTAGTAAAACAAGCTAAACTGGAAATTGCTAAACTGATTTCACTTTTAACTACCATGGAGATTAACGGAATGGTTAAAAATTTAGGTGATGGCTATTATATAAGAAAATAAGTATTTTAAACAGCCAAGCAGGTCGGACCTGCTTGAAGAACAGGTCAGACCTGTAAGCAGAAGAATAATGTCTAAAAAGAAATTGAAATTTTCTAAAAAAAAAGCTAAAAAATATTTTTCTCCATTTTCGGTTTTATTAGTCGTATTACTGACCTTATTAGTTGTTTATGAAAAAACCGCTCAAGAACCAGAGGTTTCCTATGAATTAGTAGAATTAGAAATTCCCATTAAAGTTGAAGAGATTAAAGAATTACCGGTTCTTAAACCGTTAAAACAAGAAGAAAAGCCTTTTAGTGAAAAATTTTTATCCGCGCCAATTAAAGAAACAAGTGAAATGATTGGCAACCAATATTTAACCGCTACGTTTAGTGATTCATTTACGAGCACGGCTTGGCTTGATACTGATCTCCTGACCTTACACCTTGATAACATTGGGACTAACTTGACGTTTCCGCCCCAGATTGAAATAAATGAAGTGGCGCTGAATGGACGTTTAGATAATTTTGTGTCAGAAAAAGTTGTCTCCAATCAAAATGAAATTTTATTTTTAGGTTATCATCGTTTGACTAAGCAAAGACAAATTTTTCTTTGGCGGCCAACAGAATTGGGAGCTGAATCTCAAATAAATCCCTGGTCAGAATATGACTTTACTCCAATTGGATTTGATCAAGCAACACTAATTTTAAAAATTATTCCGCCGTTTTGAAATAAACCAGAAAATGGGCTGTTTTTTAGCCAAGCCAATGGAAA
>JACZVN010000120.1 GCA_022572625.1 Patescibacteria group bacterium
AGATGACCGGTCTAATTTTATTCAAAATGTCAGCCATAAAAAATCGTTTACTTGATTAATGATACACCAGTCATTTCCTTTGGTTTTTTTCGTCCCAATAAATCTAAAATAGTCGGAGCCACGTCAGCTAGTTTACCACCGGTCCTTAATTGTACCTTTTTTTTAACATTAATCAGGATAAAGGGAACCGGATTAGTAGTATGACTGGTCTCTATTTCACTAGTTTTTAAATTAATCATTTGTTCAACGTTACCGTGATCAGAGGTCACGATCACTATATATTTTTCTTTTTTTAATATTTTTAATAAATCGCCTAAACGCCCATCAAGATATTCAATGCTTTGTATGGCCGCCTGAAGATTACCCGTATGGCCCAACATATCAGGATTGCAAAAATTAACCATAATAAAATCGGGTTTTTCCGTCCGAATTGTGGCCTTTATTTTTTGACATACTTTTAAAATACTCATTTCCGGTTCTAAGTCATACCCCAGCACTCGAGGTGAAGGAATGACAATCCTTTCTTCACCGGCCACTGGATGATCATACCCACCATTAAAGAAAAAAGTACCGTGGGCATATTTTTCTGTTTCGGCAATATAAAATTGTTTTAAACCACTCAACATCACCGGCAAACTATTTTTTATTTCCCGGCTAGGATACGCAGTTCTCACCTCATCTAAATCAGGCCCAAAATCAGTTAAAGCAATAAAAAATACCTTGGGCCATTTTTTTCTTTTAAACGAACCAGGATTTTTTTGGTTAAATTCTTTTTGGGCAAACACTTTAGTCAATTGACGAGCCCGATCTGATCTTAGATTCATAAAAATAACTAAATCATTATTATCAATTGTAGCCACTGGCTGGCCAGTTTTATTAGTGATAACGGTCGGAGAAATAAATTCATCTGTTTCTTGACGATTATAGGCCTGAACAATCGCTTCTTCCGCACTGGTCGCTTCTAATCCTTTACCCACTGTCAAAAGATCATAAACCTTTTTAATCCGCTCCCAATTTTTAGTTCGATCCATAGCATAAATCCGCCCAGCCACACTTGCTATTTGGACATTAATTTGATGATTAAATTGCTGGTGATTATTATGAACTTGACTTTGAAACATTTTTAAAAGTTTAATCGCGGCGTGCTGGGGAGAATCACGTCCGTCAGTAAAAAGGTGAAGAAAAACTTCTTTTATTCCCTGCTGATCTAAAAATTTAATCATCGCCAACATATGCTCCGGAGCTGAGTGAGCGCTATTTTTCTCAGTCACTAAACCCATTAAATGAACCTTTGGTTTTAATGATTTTTTCTTCTCAAGATGTCTCATTCCTTCGTTAAAAACTGGATTTTTAAAAAAAGTGCCGTCGGCAATCGATTCATAAATATAAACAGCATCATCTTTGACCACCCGCCCGGCCCCTAAATTTAAATGACCGGCTTCCGAATTACCAGTCTGATTTTTAAGCAAACCCACACAGATTCCATGGGCGCAGAGTTTAGTAAAAGGAAATTTTTCTTTAAGGGAATCAAAAACTGGGGTTTTAGCCAAAGCAATGGCGTTGCCTTGATTAGGCGGAGCAATGCCCCAGCCGTCTAGAATAATTAAAATTATTCGTTCATTAATATTTTTATCTTTATTAAGCATAAAATTAAGATGATAATTCTTGTTCAATTTCCATTAACCGATTATATTTAGCCACCCTTTCTCCTCGATTGGGCGCGCCGGCTTTGATAAAGTCAGCGTTCACGGCCACTGAAAGGTCAGCGATAAAATCATCATTGGTTTCGCCGGAACGATGGGAAATAACAATCTGATAATTATTATCCTGGGCCAGATCAATGCAATTCATTGTTTCAGTTAAAGTGCCAATTTGATTTAACTTAATCAATATGGCATTGGCCGCCTTATTTTCAATCCCTATTTTTAAGCGCTCGACATTGGTGGTAAATAAATCATCGCCGACTACTAAAAACTGGTCATTTAAATTACTAACTTTCTTGGTTAATTCAGGCCATAAATCCCAATCATCTTCCGCAAAAGGATCTTCAATTAAAACCAAAGGGTACTTTTTAAACCAATCCTGATAAATTTCCAACATATCTTTATTGGAACGTTTTCGCTTTTCAAATAAATACCTTTTTTTTGATTCATCATAAAAAACCGAAGCCGC
>JACZVN010000121.1 GCA_022572625.1 Patescibacteria group bacterium
GCCACTTTAGGTTGGCCTGAAAAAACTGCCGATCTTAAAAAATATTATCCGACCAGCTTACTATCCACAGCCCGAGATATTATTTATCTTTGGGTGGCCCGAATGGTTTTTTCAAGCTCAGAATTTCTTAAAAAAATTCCTTTCAAAGAAGTCTATATCCATGCTACAATTTTAACCCTTGAAGGCCGGCGAATGAGCAAATCATTAGGAACCGGCATTGATCCGCTTGAATTAATTGAAAAATACGGAGCCGATGCTACCCGTCTGGGTTTAATGTATCAAATGAGCTCTAGTCAACAAGCCATTCGTTTTGATGAAAGAGATTTGATCGCCGCTCGTAATTTTATTAACAAACTGTGGAATATTTCACGCTTTGTTACTTTAACCAGCAATCAACCAACCACCAATAGCCAGCAATTGGCAACTATCAAACCGGCAACCCTGGCTGACCAATGGATTTTTTCACGGCTCAATAATCTTATTATTTCCACCACTAAAAAAATTGAAAATTATGAACTGGGTGAAGCAGCCAAAGAGCTTTACGAATTTGGCTGGCACGAATTAGCTGACTGGTACTTGGAAGCTTCAAAATTCCAAACAACCAATGACCAATTAAAAAATAACACCGATCAATGTTTAAAATTTATTCTCGATAATTTATTAAAACTTTTACACCCTTTTATTCCATTCGTGACTGAACAGATTTGGCAATCAACAAGACCCGACCGCTTAGATAAAAATAGCGATTTATTAATAGTTGCCAGCTGGCCTAAGGCAAATAAAAAATTGATCAATCAATCAATTGAACAAGATTTTGAAAAAATTAAAAATATAGTAACCGAAATTAGAAACTGGAAAACAGAACAAAAAATACCCCTAAGAGAGGTAGTGGAATATAAAATCGAATTGGAAAATAAAAAAATCTTTGCTCAAACTGAGCCAAAAGAATTAATTGAAAAACTAGGCAAAGTTAAACTGATTATTTAAGCCTCTACCTGTTCCCTTGGTTTAACCTCAGCAATTCTTCCCTTATTATCTTTTCTAATCCTTACTAAATCTTCTGTATCAACATAACCGGTCTGGGTTCCATCTGTAAAATAGACTGTTCCGATAAATTCTTTTGAATCTGCTTCAAATTTATTATCTTTTTCAAAATTTCCCATATATTTTATTTAAATTAATATAAAAACTAATTTTAGGTTAACACTTAATCACTGTTTTGTCAAGTGATTTTAAAATTAACAGGCTCCTTAAAAGGGTCTTTTTTGCTTTATAATCAAAATAATTATTCGATTATCCTAAATACCTCTTCGACCGTAGTTGAACCTTCAGTCGCCTTAAGTAAACCATCTTGAACCATGGTAATCATCCCCTGTTTTTGGGTCAATTCTTTAATTTTATATTCAGATAATTCACCTGATAAAACAGCTTTTTCAATCTCCGGATCAATGGCAAAAACCTCATAAATACCAACCCGGCCATGATAGCCAAGTTTTTGACATTCATCACAACCCTGGCCTTGATAAAATTTTAATTTTTCCAAATCTACTTTAATCCCTGATTTTTCTGGAATTTCTGAAAGAATTTTTTTAACCCTTTCTAAAATATCATTTTCCAAGGTTATTTCTTTTTTACATTTTTTACAAATCCGCCGGGCTAATCTTTGGCCAATTATAGCGTTAATGGCCGGAGATAAAAGATAGGGCTTAACTCCCATGCCAAGAAATCGAGGCAGAGCTCCAGCCGCGTCATTGGTATGCAAGGTGGAAACAACTAAATGCCCGGTTAGGGCCGCCTGGAGAGCAATATCAGCTGTTTCTAAATCTCTAATTTCGCCAACCATGACGATATCTGGATCCTGGCGCAAAATAGAACGGAGGCCTTTAGCAAAAGTATAATCTTTACTTTTATCAACCTGACTCTGATTAACTCCTTTTAAATGATATTCTATTGGATCTTCAAGGGTGATGATCTTTGTTTCTGGGCTGTTTAATTTATTTAAAATAGCATATAAAGTAGTGGTTTTACCTGAACCGGTCGGACCAGTAGTTAAAATCATGCCGTTCGGCCTTTCTATTTCTCGCTTTAATAAAGCATAAACTTCCTTTCGAAAACCTAAATCTTTAAAACCTAGACCAACCGATGATGAACGCAGTAATCTCATGACTATACTCTCACCATAAGACGGCGGTAAACTATAGACACGAATACCTATCCGGTCATCGG
>JACZVN010000122.1 GCA_022572625.1 Patescibacteria group bacterium
TTTATCAGAAAGTTTATCTAAATCAGATCCTTGTAATATTTTTTGTCCTGGTTTAAGCATACCAATTTCTTGTCCAATGGTCATTGCGGTTAATTTATGGTCACCGGTAAGGATAATTAGTCTAATCCCGGCTAGTTTACAACTATCAATTGTTTCCTTTGCATCTGGCCTAAGGGGGTCTTTTAAAGCAATTAAACCTATAAATTTGATATTATTTAATTTATCTTTAGATAAATTTGAAATATCTTGATCTTTAATAGTTTTTTGAGCAAAGGCTAAAACCCTTAATCCCTTGGCAGTTAGTTTTTCAAATTCATTTTTTATTTTCTTTTTATTTTCATCTGTTATTTGAGATAGTTCTAAAATTCGTTCCGGCGCTCCCTTAACACAGATAATATATTCTTTATGTTGTCCTGGTTTATCAATTGTTGAGTTGTTTTTTACTTTATGCAGGGTGGCCATATACATTATTTCTGAATCAAATGGTATCTCATCAATGCGAGGATAATCAGCTAGAAGTTTTTTTCTTTCTATTCCTGATTGGATGGCGCCGCGCAGTAAAGCTGTTTCCGTTGAATCTCCAGTAATTTTCCAATTTTTTAATTCTTGGTTTGTGTTTTCCACCACCGAATTATTGCACAAGAGGCCAATTTTTAATAGTTCCTCAGTAGTAGCTTCTTTATAGGGAATAATGTGAGCGACGGCCATTTTTCCTTCGGTTAATGTGCCGGTTTTATCAGAACATATTACCGTTATGGAGCCAAGTGTTTCGGTGGCAATTAGTTTTTTAACCAGGGCTTTTTTCTTAAGAACTCTTTGCATACCCACCGCCAGGGTGATTGTGACTGCAATGGCCAATCCTTCGGGTATGCCGGCCACGGCCACGGCCACTGAGATTAATAGCATTTCTATAAATGGTCGACCATTCATTAATCCAAAGATAAAAAGAATTGTAGAAAGAATGGCAATACCTATCCCCAATAATTTTGCTAAATTTGTAATTTTTTTTTGTAATGGTGTTTTATCTTCCTTGGTTGTTTTTATTAAGTTGGCAATTTTCCCCAACTCTGTTTTAATTCCAGTATGTACGACGACCGCGGTTGCTTTACCTTTGATTATATTGGTTCCTAGATAGACCATATTTTCACGATCAGCCAAAGGAACTCCCAGTGTTAGTTTGTCAATAAGTTTAAGGGAGGGGATTGATTCTCCGGTCAGGGCCGCCTCTTTTGTTTCCAAGTTATGGACCTCTAGTAAGCGCGCGTCGGCTGGAACAATATCACCGGCTTCTAAAATAATAATATCTCCCGGTACCAAATTTATACTATCAATAATATGTTCTTCTATGTCATTTGAAGCCGGATTTTCTAATGAACCCTGTCGCAGCACCCTGGCTTTATGTTCAACCATTTTTTTAAGATGAGTAAATGTTTTTTCTGCTTTAAATTCTTGGAAAAATCCAATTCCAGCGTTAAGGAAAACCGCGGCTAAAATAATACCCGCATCAATAAATTCTTTAAGGATTAGGGCGATGACCGCGGCGATAATTAAAATATAAACCAATGGGCTCTTAAATTGTTCTCCGAGCGTTTGTAAAGCTGAGAATTTTTTTTCGGCTGGCAGTTCATTGGGTCCGTATTTTTTAATTCTTTCATTAACCTCTCCGAAACTAAGCCCATTTTTATTTGTCTTTAATTCTTCCAGGGTTCTATGTATTGATAAATTGTGCCAAATTTGTTTAGACATAATGATTAATTATATCATATTTTAGTAAAATAAAAAATCCTAAATATTTTTATTCGAGATTTAGGATCATGCCCCCTCAAGGAATCGGACCTTGGTCAACTGCTTAAAAGGCAGCTGCTCTACCATTGAGCTAAGGGGGCAGTACTTAAATTTAAGATTTAAGATTTTAGCGTTAAAACCAGCTACTGCGAGTTTTGAGTATATACTTGCCGCTTGACTCACGAACAAGAATAAAATTTCTGCCATACCGGTCTTCAAATTTTATTTTGCCAGATATCCGGGCATTATTGAAAAGAGAATCAGTTTCTTCATAACTCAGAGTATAAGATAGATGTTCAATTCCTTTAGCCGCTGCATCTTTATATGAGACTTTGTAGCCCCTAATAATTTTTTGGTTCATAACTTGTTAATAATTTGTTTAAAAATAAAGCTTTAATTAAGTATATAATTATTATATAATATGTAA
>JACZVN010000011.1 GCA_022572625.1 Patescibacteria group bacterium
CTTATGTCCGAGGCTAGAAAATATGCCATTTCTCTAACAGTGGCCCATCAATATTTAGGGCAGCTCACAAAGCAAGTAAAAGAATCAGTACTAGGAAATGTGGCAACCATTATTATTTTTCGGGTTGGAGGTGAAGATGCCCGATCGCTTGAATCAGATATGGCGCCACTTTTTAAAACCAAAGATATGATTAATTTAGGCAAGCGGGAGTTTTATATTAAATTAATGATTGATGGCGAATCCTACGATCCATTTTCAGCTAAAACTTTAAGCATATTAAAACCCAATCATCCGTCATATAAACAAGAAATTATTGAGGCTTCTCGACGTAAATATAGCATTCCAGTTGGCGCCGCTGAAAAGTTAATTATAGAAGAGGAAGATCAGATTCTGCGAAGCGCTCAAGAAAAGGCGGCCATTACGGGCAAAGGAAAGGACGACGAAGATAAAAATCCCCAGCCGCTTATTTAGTTATTACTAGTTTAGATAGTTTAAAATTATAGTTTTGTTTCTTGTCCTGGATAATTTCAGTTATAAATTTTGTTATGCCGGGGCATTTTTTAAATAAATAAAAGTTTGAATAGATTTTTTAAGAAATTAGAGTAATCTAATATTACATTCAGAACATCATATTCTGAACAAGAAGTTAAAAATATTTTATGTAAAAAATGCTATCTTCGAGCAGTTATATGACATCAAAAACACCACAATTTAATAAGGCTTTAGACAAGTATTTTAGTGAACTAAAACTTGATCATCAGGGAGGTCAATGGAGAATTTGTAGATTATCTGGAGATAAGTTTTACGTGCGCCCGGAAGATATAGAATTTTATAAGGGAATGAAGGTGCCATTGCCGACATTATCATTGCGCGAGAGAAGTCGTCTAAAACTTGCTTTTATTAATGTTTATAATATTTTCAAAACAAAGTCGTCATTTTCTGGAAAACAAATGATATCGCTTTATCCTCCATCTACACCGTATAAAATTTATGAGCACCAAGCGTGGTTTGGTGATGATTGGGATCCATTTGATTACGGTATAGATTATGATCCGAATAAAGGATTTTTTAAACAGTTTCAAAAACTTCAACTTCAAGTTCCCTTGCCAAATCTTTCAATTGATAGTACAAGTGTTAATTGTGATTATGCAACGAGTATAAGGCGTTCTAAAAATTGCTATCTTGTTTTTGGCGCGTTAAACAGTGAAGACAGCGCTCATAGTATAGAGCTCATTGATTCACGTAATTGTTATGACTGTTTTACGGTTTTTAATTCAGACACTTGCTATGATTGTTTTGAGGGTTCATACCTTTACCGATGTTTCTATGTTGAATACTCACGGCATTGTCTAGATTCATATTTTCTTTTTGACTGTCGGAATTGTGAATATTGCTTTGGTTGCACCAATTTAAGAAATAAGAAGTATTATTTCTTAAATAAAGCCCTTAGCAAAGAGACCTATCAGAAAGAAATAGGAAAATTCAATCTTGGAGATCGTGATGTTATTAATTCACTAAAGGATAAATTTGAGGTACTCAAAGGACAGGCATTTTACAAGCAAAATCATAATGACCGTACAGTTGAAAGCCAGGGAGATTTTCTTAAGGATTCTAAAAATTGTTATTTTTGTTTTTACAGCATAGATAGCCAAAATCTTACTTATTGTACGGGAGGAATTAAAAATCGAGATTCATATGACCTGATTGGAGGAGTAGGTATAGAATTATCTTATGAGTCGGCTGGCGGGGGAATGCAAAATCATCACGTTATGTTTACCACATTAATTGATGCCTGCCGTGATTTAGAATATTCCAAACAATGTACAAACTGCCACAATTGTTTTGGTTGTATCGGGTTGAGAAATAAATCATTTTGTATTTTTAATAAACAATATTCAGAGAAGGATTATTGGAAAAAGTTGGATGAAATAAAAACAAATATGTTTAAGAGCGGCGAGTATGGTGAGTTTTTCCCGCCTACTCTTTCTACTTTCCCATATAATATTTCTATTGCCACATCATTTAAAGGGTATGATGATATCGATTTGGCAAAGCAATATGGATACAATATTGAGGATGTTAAGCATGATATAGTAGATACTAAGGGTGAAATAGTTAATACCCAGTCCCTACCTAAGGATATAAAAGATATTAAAGATGACATTTTAAATAAACAACTTTTTGACCAAGATCACGAAAGAAAATTTATAATTATAAAATCGGAATTGGAGTTTTATCGAAGACACAATATCCCAATTCCTCTTCATCATCCGATTGAGCGACTATCTGATAAACGTAAAAAACTCGGCACCCTGCTTTTTAAACTATATGAGCGCAAATGTGATAAGTGTAATAAGCAAATGCAAACAGTTTACGCTCCTGACCGAAAGGAGATAGTATATTGTGAAAAATGTTATCAATCTGAAGTAATTTAGAGTATTTATATTTGCAATAATATAAGATGGCAGTATAATATATATTATGACCAATCATATAGAGGAAGAAAAAAAAGATCAAGAAAGGGATAAAGAGATTGTTTATTTATCCAAGACAAATTTTCGCAATGCCGAAAAACTTTTTGGCATTAAAAGAAAAGATCGGCGTCAGCATATGTATGTAATCGGAAAAACAGGGACTGGAAAGTCCGTTTTTATCCATAACATGATTTTGCAAGATATTATGAACGGCGAAGGTGTTTGCGTGGTTGATCCGCACGGTGAGTTAGTTGAAGAAATTTTAACTAAAATTCCTAAAAGCCGAGAAAAAGATATTATTTATTTTAATCCAGCCGACACTGAGTATCATGTTGGCTTTAATGTGTTAGAACTGCCTGATCCAAAGTATAAGCATTTAGCGGCTTCTGGATTGATGGGTATTTTTACAAAGATTTGGGCCGGTGTTTGGTCTGCCAGAATGGAATATATTCTTCATAATGCTGTTTTAGCGCTCTTGGATACTCCCGGCACAACGCTTTTAGGCATACCACGGTTATTGGTTGATAAGGAGTACAGACAAAAAATTATTGGAAATCTTCAAGATCCGGTGGTAAAAGCTTTTTGGGTTAATGAATATGAAGAATGGCAGGATCGATTTCGCAATGAGGCGATTGCGCCAATTCAAAATAAAGTCGGGCAGTTTCTTTCTACTTCGCTCATACGAAATGTGGTTGGTCAAAGCAAGAGCACCGTTAATATTTTTGACATTATGAATAAAGGGAAGATATTTTTGGTTAATGTTTCAAAGGGAAGAATTGGCGAAGATAACGCCGCCCTTTTAGGGGCAATGTTAATTACTAAAATTCAGCTGGCGGCGATGGAGCGAGTCCGTATTCCAGAATATGAACGTAGGGATTTTTATCTTTATGTTGATGAATTTCAGAATTTTGCCACTGATTCTTTTGCCAATGTTCTTTCTGAAGCGCGAAAATATCGTCTTAATTTGATTATTGCTCATCAATATATCGGACAATTAAGCACAGAGACTTCTAATAAGATTCGTGATGCCGTGTTTGGTAATATCGGGACAATGGTTACCTTTCGGGTTGGAGCAGCTGATGCCGATTTTTTAGAAAAAGAATATAGCCCTGAGTTTACGGCTCAAGATATTGTTAATCTGCCCAATTATCGTATTTATCTTAAATTAATGGTTGACGGAGTCACCAGTCGTCCTTTTTCCGCCAATACGTTACCCCCGTTTACAGCCAAAGGTTATAAACCAGTGGATGCGCAGAAGATGATTGACACCTGCCGTCGGCTTTACGCCCGTCCCAACAAAGAAGTGGAAGCAGAAATTAGAGAATTCAGCAGTGGTGTTAGCACCACCTCCTCCGGGCTTTACCTGACGACTTGTTCTCTTTGTAAGAATGATACCAAAGTGCCATTTAAACCTGATCCTAAACGGCCAATCTATTGTAAAGATTGCATGGAAAAGATTAAAGCCGGAACCGTTAAGCCAATTACTCTAACTGGCAATATTAAATCATCTTATAAGGATACTAGGGGAGCATCAAGTCTTTCTGAACTGGGCATAGAATTTGAAAAGGAAAAAGAATCGCCTCCACCGCCACCGCCTCGTACCCAAAGACCATTTTCGCCTCGTACCCAAAGACCATCATCACCTCCACACAAGTATCCTAATAGTAGAAGATATTAGTTTTTAAATTAATGAAATTATATATTGTAGCCACTCCGATTGGAAATCTTAATGATATTACGTTAAGGGCTATTGATGTGCTTAAAACTGTAGATTGGATTTTGTGTGAGGATACAAGGCAGACCAGAAAACTTTTGGATCATTATAAGATAAACACCCCGGTAATTAGTTATCATCAGCATTCAAAAATAAAAAAGATTAACCAGATTGGAAATTTACTTAATCAAGGAAAAGACTTAGCCCTTGTTTCTGATGCTGGTACACCGGGCATAGCTGATCCGGGAAATAAGTTAATTAGTTTAACACTTAGACAGTTGGCTGATTTAGAGATTATTCCTATTCCTGGTCCGTCAGCGGTGATTGCGGCCCTAAGTATTTGTGGTTTTCCCACTGATCGATTTATATTTTTAGGGTTTCCTCCGGTTAAAAAAGCTAGGAATAAATTTTTTAAAAATCTCAATCATA
Organism: Patescibacteria group bacterium; assembly: GCA_022572625.1. Lineage (GTDB taxonomy): Bacteria > Patescibacteriota > Patescibacteriia > UBA2591 > UBA6264 > JACZVN01. The sequence continues at coordinate 4,618 of JACZVN010000011.1, forward strand.
TTAAATACACAATTGTAATCTATGAATCACCTTATAGAATATTAAAAACTTTAGATGACTTGCTTAAAGTATCAGCCGTGGCTCATCGCCAGATTATGGTGGCCCGAGAATTAACTAAAAAATTTGAAAGTATTTATCGAGGGAATATTAAAAAGGTAATAGTAGAAATTAAAAAAGGTTTAATTAAAGGAGAGTTTGTCATTGTAATCGAACCCAAAAAATAGAAATATGTCTAAATTTTATATCACTACCCCAATTTATTACGTTAATGCCCGACCGCATCTTGGCAGCGCCTATACTACCATTGCCGCTGATATTTTAGCCCGCTGGCATCGAATGAAAGGCGAAAAAGTTTTCTTTTTAACTGGCACGGATGAACATGGCGAAAAAGTAGCCCAGGCAGCGCAAGAACAAAATATTACTCCCCATGAGTTATGTGACCGAAATTCAGCCAAGTTTAAACAGGTTTTTGATACTTTAAAAATTTCCTATGATCGATTTATTAGGACGACGGATCGAAATCATGAAGATATGGTCGCTCATATTTTAAAAGATTTAAAAAAGAAGAAATTAATTTACGCCGGCGCTTATGAAGGACTCTATTGCGTTGGTTGCGAGCGATATTACACCGTTAAAGAATTAGTTGATGATAAGTGCCCACTGCATCACCAGAAGCCAATTACTTTATCTGAGAATTGTTACTTTTTTAAATTATCAGTTTTTAAAAAACCACTTTTGCAGCTGATTCGAAATAATGATTGGGTGATTGAACCTAAAGAAAGAAAAAACGAAGTTTTAGGCTTTTTAACTTCAGGAGAGTTAGAAGATTTAGCTATTTCTCGAGAAAAAGTAGAATGGGGTATACCGATTCCCTGGGAAAAATCTCAAAGCGTTTATGTCTGGATAGACGCCCTACTTAATTATTTATCCGGCATTGGTTGGGATGGAAAAACCAAAAAATGGCCTGAAGCTTGGCCACCGGACGTTCAATTAATTGGCAAAGATATTTTAAGATTTCACGCTATTATTTGGCCAGCTATTCTTTTAACTTTGGGAGCGCCTTTACCTAAAAAACTTTACGCCCATGGATTTTTAACCTCGGGCGGAAAAAAAATGGGCAAATCATTGGGTAATATTATTGATCCAGAAGAATTAGCCGTCACTTTTGGGGCGGACGCCCTGCGATGGCTTTTAGTTTCAACTTTTCCTTTTGGTTCAGATGGGGATATTTCCATGTCGAGATTTTATGATAAATATAATGCTGATTTATCCAATGGATTGGGGAATTTAGTGAGACGAGTTTTAACTTTGGCCACTAAAAATAAAGATACGTTTTTACCTCCTTCGGTTTCGGATGTAAGATTTAAACAAAAAATTAATTTGGTTTGGCAGGATTATGAAAAAGCTTTGGATGATTTTAAATTTGAAGCCGCCGTCGGTCATATTTCTAATTTAATTACTTTTTGTGATCGTTATATTGATCACAAAAAACCTTGGAAATTATTTAAAGAAAATAAGGATTCATACCAAAAAGTTATTTATAATTTATTAGAGAGTCTCCGGCATTTAGCCTGGTTAATTAATCCTTTTATGCCTGGTAAAAGTAATGACATTTTTAAATATCTAGGGATTGAATCAGCGGAAAAGAAAAAACCCTTAACTCAAGGGCAAAAGTGGGGTCAAGTAGATTTTATTAAAGTGACCCAAGGTGAAATTTTATTTCCTAAACTATAAATATTTTAAATATGAGTTTTTTTGATCTAAGTCTGATTTTAATTTTATTCGGCTTTGTTTGGTTTGGTTTTTGGAATGGCCTGATTCATACCCTGGGAGGCATCATTAGTTTAGTGGCCGCCGTTTTTGTGGCCAGTCGTTGGTACGAAGTTTTAGCTTTGAAATTTTTACCTTTCTTAGGTGATAATTTTAATCTTTCTCGAATTTTAGCTTTTGTCGCCGTTTTTATGATCGCCCGATTTATTATTTTCTTAATTTTCCGGACGATTAATAAATTTTTTGAATTGCCTTTTTTAAATATTATTAATAAATTGGGCGGAGCAGTTTTTGGTTTAATTGAAGGAGGGTTGATTTTAGGTCTGGTTTTATATTTTTCAACTAAATTTCCTTTAGGAGAATGGTGGGTCCAGCTTATTAGCAGTTCAAATCTTGCTCCAAGTTTAATTGGTTTTAGCAAGATTTTACTGCCCCTTATTCCTGAAGCTTTAAAACAAATTAAAGCATTAATTCAATTTTAATTTATGGCTAAAAATAATTTATCTAAAATAATTGTTATCGTTGTTTTAATTAGTCTGGTGGTAGGAGGAATATCCGGAGTAATCGCTGGATTTTATACGGCTAATCTCACTATGAATAATGAAGCTCCCGCTCTTTATTCTTTTTTATATCAAAAACTTTTTCCATCTTTTAAGGTAGGAGAAGAGGTGATTAATAAGGAACCGGCTGATTTAGATTCAGTTAAACCGCCTGAAATTATTAAAGAGATTATCAGAAGTGATGAATCAGATGCCGTCATGGCCGTTGCCCAAGTCAGCCCATCGGTGGTGAGTATTGTGGTTTCTAAATATGTTCGAAAATACTATGGCTCCTATAGTCCTAGCCCGTCGGATGATTTTTTTGAAGATTTTTTTGGTTTTGATTCGCCATTTAATTTTCCATTTGAAAGGGGGCCAAGTATTCCCACCCCGATCCCATCACCGAATGAAGGAAGTCTGGAAAAACAAGAGGTCGGTGGCGGTACCGGTTTTGTTATTTCATCTGATCAAGGTTTAATTTTAACTAATAAACATGTGGTTTCAGATAAGGAAGCTACCTATACAATAGTTAGTAATGATGGAGAAAAATATGCAGCCGAGGTTTTATCCCGTGATCCTTTTAATGATATGGCAATTTTAAAAATTAAGAATCCTGATTTTAATCTACCTGAAGTTAAACTGGGTGATTCAGATCAACTTAAGATTGGTCAAACCGTGATTGCCATTGGCAACGCCCTGGGTGAATATCGTAATACTGTGACCAAGGGAGTAATTAGCGGTATTAGCCGGCGGGTGGTGGCCGGTGACGCCACCGGCCGATCAGAGATTTTGGAAAACGTGATTCAAACTGACGCGGCTATTAATTTTGGCAATTCCGGCGGTCCGTTAATTAATCTTCAGGGAGAAGTCATTGGCATTAATACCGCCATCAGCCAGCAGGGGCAATTAATTAGTTTTGCTATTCCCATTAATCAGGCTAAGGTAGTGGTGGAAAGCGTGGAAAAATACGGCCGGATTGTTAGACCATTTTTAGGCATCAGGTATATTTTAATCAATGAACAGATAGCTGAAGTAAATAATTTATCAATTAATTATGGAGCCTTGATTATCAGGGGCCGTCGAGACATTGATTTGGCGGTTATTCCTGGTTCACCGGCTAATAAAGCTGGGTTAGTAGAGAATGATATTATTTTAGAATTAAATGGAGAGAAAATTACGGAAGAGCGTTCTTTAGCTAAGGAGATTCAAGAATATAAGCCAGGGGATATAATAAAATTAAAAGTTTTACATCAAGGTGAAGAAAAAATTATGACCGCAGTATTGGAAGAATATCAGGCGCAATAGTTCAACTTAAAATTTTATAAAGCTAAAAGAGCCTATTTTCTAAGCTCTTTTATTTTTTTTATATCTATTGGATTATAGATCACTTCTATTTTGTCAGAGTCCATTCCCTGCTGAACATGAAATTGCCTGGTCGCGTTTGAAACAGCTATTAAACCATCGTTTTGATTCAAGTCAGACACAACCCTCTTGTTCAGCTGGATAATATCACGCAGATGCGACGTGCACCGAACCGGTAATTGCGATGCGATTCGACCAACCATCCGCCCCATAGAAAGACTGTTGGCATGAACCAAATCCGGCCGCACACGCCTGACAAGTTCAATCAGGTGAATATTGATCTGCGCAATGTCCAGTTTCTGCCCCCCAACACCCCTTCACGTTATTGGCCAAACCT
>JACZVN010000123.1 GCA_022572625.1 Patescibacteria group bacterium
TTAAAAATTATTCCGCCGTTTAAAAATAAAACAAAAAATTGGCTTTTTTTTAGCCAAGCCAATGGAAATGTTAAAATTAATCAAATAGATTTTACCGTAACCGAAGCAAAATCTGTTGATTCGAAAATATTAGATATTGCTTTTGCTCAAGAGATACAAATTGTTTGCGCGGCTCAGCATTGCTTACTTTATAATCCTAGTTCATTACAGTTTTGGCAGTTTAATTTTGAAACTCAAAAAGTTAAATTTTTATCTAATTTGTCAGAGATGATGGGTAAAAAAGACCCTGAACAAGTAGTGGTCATTAATATTAATGGGCAGGGAGATGAATTTCCCGGCTGTGGTCCAGGAGATTGCTGGGCCATTGGCTGGGTTAAGGAGCAGCATTTTGAAATTGCTCAATACACCAGCCAGGAATTAAAAACCGGTCGGCCAATTTTGATACTTCTTTCTCAATCAGCTAAATATCCTGGTCGATTAGTGCTTTCTTCTTTGGCTCATGAACAGATTTTTGTTTTGTGGGCCAGTTATTACACTCGCGCCTATAAAATAGATACTAAAAGCCGGGTGATTGATCTAAGTTCTAAGTTTGGCTGGCGAATTTCTAAAGAGCAGGGCGTTGATATTTACGAATTTTCCCAGGCAATCTATATTAAGAATGAAGATGGTTCAATTATCCGTTTTAATGGTGAAGTTAATACTCAAGTTGCTCATTTATTTTGGTTAAATTTTAATCCTCGTTTTTCCAAATTTATCCCCTGGCAATTTGAACCGGAAAAGGGATTTAATGGGGGATATGTGGTGGCCGGGGTGCCAGATGCAGGGACTAAAATTTACCAGTTTATAGATCAGGGGTTTGATTTAAGCGGCATTCGGCAGGTGGTTTCTAAAAAAGTTAATTTTTCCGTGGCCCAGGTGGCTGGAGCCCAAATAAGCGGGTTAGAGTCTAACATTAAGCAGGCTTTGATCGAGTATTATCTTTCCAATGATGGAGGTAAAACTTGGCAGAAAGCAAGTCTGGGACAGATGTTTATATTTGAAAATCCAGGCAATGATTTACGCTGGAAAATCATAATTATTCCTTTTAAACAAGCCCTGCCTGACCAAACTCCTTATCTGCGGTCAATTAATCTTACCTATTGGTATAAAAAGTAAGATTAGTTGTTGATTATTATCTTATTAAGGTGTATATTTATTAAGGTTGATTATTATGTTATTAATGTGTATACTAAATAATAGATTTAAATGATTTTAATAATTTTACGTATTTATATCTAATTGACATTAAAATTTAAATAAAGTAAAATTAAACGCATGAGTAAAAAAAATATTTATATTTTACTAGCCGTAATCGTTTTTTTAATAATAGCCGCTTTAATCTGGGTCGGACCAAAGACAGAAACTCCTTTAGGAGAAATTGGTGAAGGAGTTATTAAGGAGACTCCGGAAACAATAGTTTCAGGAGGAATTACCATAAAAGAAATTAAAAAAGTAAAGGTGCCTACCATAGGCGATAATCCTCCGAAAGAAGGAGTAGGAGTGCCTGGTAAAGTCGCGGAAGGAGAAAAAGAAGGTCAAAAGTATTATGTTTTTGAAACTGAACTAAAAAATGGAAAATTAGATCCTTATGAACTTAGAGTTAAGCAAGATGATTTACTGGGTATTTCTATAACTAATCTGGAAGATAAAGAACACACAGTTCATATTTCTAGCGAAAATTCATTTATTCCCAATTTTATTGAGAGAAAAATTGCTCCCGGCGCGAGTGGGTTTATGAGAACCCAGGTACTTAAACCAGGTATTTATGACATTATTTGCACTACTTGTAAAAATGAAGTTATCGGACAATTTATTGTAATCTAAACAGGTATAATACGCGTTGAGTAAACATTTGTTTAAGGGAGTTATTTAAAGTTAAATTAATCATTAAATAGCCAATTCAGTGGATATAATAATTTTATAATCTATTTTATAAATATATAATTTTTAATTTTAAGAATATGAAAAAGAAAAATTTTGTTTTTCAGACCTGGGAAAGATTGATGGGTCGACAAAACGTCGATTTAATCCAAGGTCAAAATTTTAAGCAGGTCGGACCTGTCTGGAAAATAAAAAGTTTTAAATTGGTTTATCTATTTTTAATTTTAGTCGTACTAAGCCTAGCAAGTATATGGGGTCTAC